>CADDYR010000003.1 GCA_902810765.1 Chloroflexota bacterium | reverse complement strand
GGGGGACAACGTGAACATGGAGGTGGAGCTGATCACGCCCGTGGCGGTGGAGGAGGGGCTCCGGTTCGCCATCCGGGAGGGAGGCCGCACTGTCGGAGCAGGTGTGGTCACCGAGATACTGAGGTAGCGAGGCCGCTCGCTGTACGGAGGGACGACGCGAAACCGGCGTCGTCCCTCCGGCGTGGGTGGCGCGATTGTTCAGGAGAGCAGCGTGGCCAAGCAGAAGATACGCATCCGGCTGAAGGCGTACGACCACAAGATCCTGGACCAGTCCGCGCAGCAGATCGTGGACACGGCCCAGCGAACCGGCGCGCAGGTCGCGGGCCCGGTGCCCCTGCCGACGGAGATCAAGCGCTTCAGCGTGATCAGGTCGCCGTTCATAGACAAGAACTCGCAGGAGCAGTTCGAGATGCGGACGCACAAGCGGCTGATAGACGTGCTCGAGCCGCGCCGTCAGACGATCTCGGAGCTGATGAACCTGAACCTGCCCGCGGGCGTGGACATCGAGATAAAGCTGTAGGGCGATTGAGATGGTCGAAGGAATCATAGGCAGAAAAGTCGGCATGACGCGCGTGTTCGACGATCAGGGGCGCGCGCTCCCGGTCACCGTCATCCAGGCGGGCCCGTGCGTCGTGACGTTCGTCAAGACGCGCGAGCGCGACGGGTACGAGGGGGTCCAGCTCGGCTTCGAGGAGTCGAGGAAGCTGAAGCGCCCGGAGCGTGGCCACCTCAAGGGCCTGCCCCAGCTGCGCCACCTGCGCGAGGTGAAGGCGCCCTCGATCGAGGGTGTCGAGCGCGGCCAGACGGTCGATGCCTCGATATTCAAGCCGGGCGACAAGGTGGACGTCATCGGCACCTCGAAGGGCCGGGGATTCGCCGGCGTCGTGAAGCGGCACGGCTTCGGCGGGGGGCCGAAGACGCACGGCCAATCCGACAGGTGGCGGGCGCCCGGCTCGATCGGCTCGGGCACCGACCCCGGAAAGATCTGGAAGGGCCAGCGGATGGCTGGGCAGATGGGGAACGAGCGCGTGACCGTGAAGGGGCTCGAGGTGGTCCGCGTGGACCCCGAGCGGAGCCTGCTCTTGGTGAGGGGAGCCGTGCCCGGGGCGGCGGGCGGCCTGCTCGTCGTCGAGAAGTCGGACCGCGCAGGACGTTAGATCAGCTATCGGAGACGGTAAGTGCAGGTACCAGTACACAACCTGAAGGGCGAGGTCGTCTCGCAGGCCGAACTCAGCGACCTGGTGTTCGGCATCGAGCCGAACGAGTCGGTGATGCACCAGGCGATGGTCCGGCAGCTCGCGAACGCCCGGCTGGGCACGCACAACACGCGGTCGCGCGGTCAGGTCAGCGGCGGGGGACGCAAGCCCTACCGGCAGAAGGGCACCGGCCACGCGAGGCAGGGCAGCATACGCGCGCCGCAGTTTCGGAGCGGGGGCGTGGTGTTCGGACCCCACCCGCGCAGCTACAGGCAGAGGATGCCCCGCAAGATGCGCCGGCTCGCGATCCGCTCCGCGCTCTCTCAGAAGGCTCGCGAGCAGGCGCTCGGGATCGTCGAGGGGCTCGACTCGATCGAGCCGAGGACGAAGGCGATGATCGAGGCGATGAAGGCCCTCCAGGTGGACGGTGGCACGGTGCTGATCGCGACCCACGGCCGCTGCGAGCCGATCGAGCGCGCGAGCGGCAACGTGCCGACCGTGAAGCTGGTGCACGCCTCGAACCTCGGGGTGGCGGACATGCTCAAGTACGACTACCTGCTGCTCGATGCACGGGCGGTCCAGCCCCTCGAGGAGAACCTGCTCAAGGGCGCGAGCAAGAAGTATCGGGAGGCCGAGGCGGCCGCTCAGGGCGAGGACACGGGAGGTGAGGCCAGTTGAGTCCGTACGAGCTCATCAAGCGGCCGGTCATCACCGAGAAGAACACCATGCTCATGGAGCACGGGCAGTACACCTTCGAGGTAGCGCCGACGGCGACGAAGCACGAGATCAAGGAGGCCGTCGAGAAGATCTTCAACGTGAAGGTCGTCTCGGTGAACACGATCCACGTGCCCGGCAAGACGAAGATCAAGCGCCGCCGGGGCATCCCCCGGGGGATCGTCGGGCGCTCGAAGGGTCGCAAGAAGGCGGTCGTGAAGCTGGCGGAGGGCCAGCGGATAGAGCTGTTCGAAGGCGTGTAGGCAGAGGGAGGCAGGTGAGCGCGAGATGCCCATAAGGAAGTACAGACCGACGTCTCCCGGCCGCCGGACGATGACGGTCGCGACGTTCGAGGAGATCACAAAGACCGAGCCCGAGAAGAAGCTGACGGAGCCCGTGCGCAAGAGGGCGGGGCGTAACTCCGACGGCCGGATAACCGTGCGGCACCGCGGCGGCGGGCACAAGCGCCGCTACCGGATCGTGGACTTCAAGCGCGACAACGTGGGCGTGCCGGGGGTCGTCAAGGCGATCGAGTACGACCCGAACCGCTCGGCCCGGATCGCGCTCGTCTCGTACAGCAGCGGCGACAAGCGGTACATCCTCGCGCCGAACGGGCTGAAGCCGGGGGACAGGGTGATCAGCGGGCCGGACGCGGACATCCGCGTGGGCAACGCGCTGCCGATGAGCAGGATCCCGCTGGGCACGCAGGTGCACAACATCGAGCTGAAGGCCGGCCACGGCGGGCAGCTGGGCCGCAGCGCGGGTCAGTCGGCGCAGCTCGTCGCGCGCGAGGGCGGCTACGTGACGCTGCGCCTGCCCTCGGGGGAGGAGCGGATGGTCCGCGAGGAGGGCATGGCGACGATCGGCCAGGTGGGCAACCTGGAGCATGAGCTGGTGTCCATCGGCAAGGCCGGCCGCTCCCGCTGGCTCGGCAGGCGCCCCGAGGTGCGCGGCACCGTGATGAACCCGCGCGATCACCCGCACGGCGGCGGCGAGGGCAAGGCGCCCATCGGCGGCCAGCCACAGACGAAGTGGGGCAAGCCCGCGCACGGGGTGCGGACGCGCGGCAAGAAGCCGAGCGACCGGTACATCCGCAGGCGCCGGAAGTAGGTCGGGAGAAGGGTATGTCACGAAGCACGAAGAAGGGACCGTTCGTCGAGGAGCGGCTCCTCAGGCGGATACAGGAGATGAACGCCCGGGGCGAGAAGCGCATCGTGCGGACGTGGTCCCGCGCGAGCACGATATTCCCCGACATGGTCGGGCACACCATCGCCGTGCACGATGGCCGGCGGCACGTGCCGATCTACATCTCGGAGAACATGGTCGGCCACAAGCTCGGCGAGTTCGCGCCCACGCGGTTCTTCCGCGGCCACGGCGCCCACACCGAGCGCTCGACCAGGCTGAAGTAGGAGGGGAGTATGCGAGTACGCGCGACGGGCAGGTTCATCCGAACCTCCCCGAGGAAGACCCGCCTGGTCGTAGACCTGGTGCGCGGCAAGCCGGTCAAGGAGGCGCTGGACATCCTGCGCTTCACGAACAAGGGCGTCGCGGGCGAGGTCGCCAAGGTCGTCAAGTCGGCCGCGGCCAACGCGGAGAACAACTACCAGCTCGACCCGGACAACCTGTACGTCGCGGAGATATACGCCGACGACGGCCCGACGCTGAAGCGGGTGAGGTTCGGGCCGCGCGGGCGCGTGCACCGATACCTCAAGCGCATGAGCCACGTGACGGTGGTGGTCGACGAGTCGGTTCCAGGGGAGGAGAGCTAGGATTTGGGCAGAAAGGTAAACCCCATCGGCTTCAGGCTGGGGGTGATCAAGGACTGGAGCAGCCGCTGGTACGCGGACCGCGAGTACACGAACCAGCTGCACGAGGACCTGCTCCTGCGCCGCCTGGTGAGGGAGAGGCTGTCGAATGCGGGCATCGCCCGAGTCACGATCGCGCGCTCGGGCGACGAGGTCACGCTGAATGTGTACACCTCCAAGCCGGGCATAGTGATCGGCAAGGGCGGCGCGACGGTTGACGCGCTGCGACGGGAGCTGGAGAGGCGGACGAACAGGCGCATCAACCTGAACATCGAGGAGATCCGCCAGCCCGAGCTCGAGGCACAGCTCATCGCGGAGAACATCGCCGAGCAGATCACCCGCAGGATCTCATACAGGCGCGCGATGAAGCAGGCGGTGCAGCGCGCGATGCGCGCGGGCGCGAAGGGCATCAAGATCAAGGTCTCCGGCCTGCTCGCCGGGCCTTCCTCCATGAGGAGGTCCCACACAGAGATAGAGGGGAGGGTGCCCCTGCACACGCTGCGCGCGGACATTGACTACGCTCAGGTGCACGTCCACACGGGTGGAGGGCGCATCGGCGTGAAGGTGTGGGTGTACAAGGGAGACGTGCTGCCCGAGGGCGAGACCCAGATGGCCGACTTCGCCGCACCGCCTCCCAGGCCGGAGCGCGCGCCACGACCGCCGCGCGCCAGAAGGGGGTAGCTTACTGATGCTGATGCCGAAGAGGACCAGATATCGCAAGCCGCACCGGGGCGAGGTGGACCAGCAGGTGGCGACGCGCGGCACCGAGGTGGCGTTCGGCGACTACGGGCTGCAGGCGGTGGACGCGGCGTGGATAGACAGCCGGCAGATAGAGGCCGCGCGGAGGGCGATCACCCACCACGTCAAGCGCGGCGGCAAGGTCTGGATCAGGATATTCCCGGACAAGGCGATCACGGCGAAGCCCGCCGAGACCCGCATGGGCAAGGGCAAGGGCGCTCCGGACCGGTGGGTCGCCGTGGTGCGCCCGGGCAGGATAGTGTTCGAGCTGGCGGGCGTGCGCCGCGACGTCGCCCTCGAGGCGCTCAGGCTCGCGTCGCACAAGCTGCCGGTGAAGACGAAGATAGTGGAAAGGGAGGTGGCCGGAGCCGAGACCCGCGAGTAGGGCTCGCCCGGCGCAAGAGCGATGCAGGCATCCGAAGCGAGAAATCTGGACAACGCCGAGCTCGCCAGGCGCATCCGGGAGGCGCGCGAGGAGATGTTCAACCTGCGCTTCCAGATGGCCACCGGCAAGTCCGTGAACACCGCGAGGTTCCGTCAGCTGCGCCGGGACATCGCGCGAATGAAGACGGTGCTTCGCGAGCGGCAGGAGGCGGAGAATGGCTGAGCAGGGCAGGAGACAGATCAAGGTGGGCAAGGTCGTCAGCGACAAGATGGACAAGACCATCGTCGTAGACGTGACCTACATGAGACGGCATCCCATCTACCACAAGATGGTGCGCCGCTCGAGCCGGTTCAAGGCCCACGACGAGAGGAACGAGGCGAGGATCGGCGACACTGTGAGGATCATCGAGTCGCGGCCGCTGAGCAAGGACAAGCGCTGGCGGCTGCTGAGCATTGTCGAGAGAAGCCAGTGATTCAGCCAAGCACTCGTCTGCGAGTCGCCGATAACTCGGGCGCCCGGGAGATAATGTGCATCCGCGTGCTCGGCGGCTCGAACCGGAAGTACGCGGGGGTCGGGGACGTCATAATCGCGTCGGTGAAGCAGGCCCAGCCGAACAGCGCGGTGCGCAAGGGCGAGGTCGTGCGCGCGGTGGTCGTGCGGACGGCCCAGCCGATAGGCCGCGAGGACGGCTCGTTCATCAAGTTCGACGACAACGCGGCCGTGCTAATCACCCCTCAGAACACGCCGCGCGGCACGCGGATCTTCGGCCCCGTCGCCCGAGAGCTGCGCGAGAGGCGGTTCACGAGGATCGTGAGCCTCGCGCCCGAGGTGCTGTAGGGAGTTTGCCTTGCCCCGTGGGCGTGTCCTATAATCAATACTTGCGCCCACTTATAAGCTGGTTCGGAGAGGTGAGCACGTGAGGTTGAAGAGGGGCGATGAGGTGAAGGTCATCGCCGGCAAGGACAAGGGAAAGACGGGCACCGTCCGGGTCGCGATCCCGCGGGAGGACCGCGTGATCGTCGAGGGCGTGAACCGGGTGAAGAAGCACCAGAAGGGACGTCCCGGCGTGGCCCAGGCGGGCATAGTGGAGCGCGAGAACCCGCTGCACGTGAGCAACGTGATGGTCGTGTGCCCGAACTGCCACAACGCGGTGCGGGTCGCGATCCGGCGCGACGAGCGCGGACACAAGATCCGGTACTGCCGCAAGTGCAACGAGAGCATAGAGCGGGCGTAGGAGGACTCAGGGATTGACTCCGCGATTGAAGGAGATGTACAGGCAGACGCTCGTGCCGAGGCTCATGGAGACGTTCGGGTACTCCAACCCGATGCAGGTGCCCCGGATCGAGAAGATCGTCGTCAACATCGGCTTGGGGGAGGCGCTGCAGAACCCGAGGGCGCTCGACGCGGCAGCATCCGACCTGGCGACGATCACCGGACAGAAACCCGTCGTGACGAGGGCCAAGAGGAGCATCGCGCAGTTCAAGGTGCGCCAGGGCAACCCCATCGGGGTGATGGTGACGCTGCGCGGCGACCGCGCCTGGGAGTTCCTCGACAGGCTGATCAACCTCGCTCTGCCCCAGATCAGGGACTTCAGGGGGGTCTCGACCAGCTCCTTCGACGGGAGGGGCAACTACACGCTCGGCCTGAGGGAGCAGATCGTGTTTCCAGAGATTGATTACGACCGGATAGACCGCGTGCGGGGCATGGAGGTGACCATCGTCACGACGGCCAGGTCGGACGAGGAGGGCCGGCAGCTGCTCGAGATGCTCGGGATGCCCTTCCGCAGGCAGCAGGCCGCGTAGGGATTAAAGGGATCGTAGGAGACTCAGCACGTTGGCGAAGAAGTCGCTCATAATCAAGGCGCAGCGCAAGCCCAAGTACCGCACGAGGGCGTACAACCGCTGCAGGCTGTGCGGCAGGCCGAGGGCCTACATGCGCAAGTTCGGCATGTGCCGCATCTGCTTCAGAGAGCTTGCGTCCCGGGGGGAGATCCCCGGCGTGACGAAGTCCAGCTGGTAGGAGACGAGATGTTCCAGACGACGGATCCGATCGCGGACATGCTCACCCGCATACGCAACGGCTCGATGGCTCGGCACAAGGTCGTGACGATGAAGAGCTCGAAGGTCAAGGTGGCGATCGCCGAGATCCTGAAGCAGGAGGGCTACATCGCGGGGTACGAGGTCGCGCCGGGCAACGGTCCCCAGCCGGACCTCAAGATACGGCTGCGCTACGGCCCCGACAAGCGCCCGCGCATCCAAGGATTGAGGAGGGTAAGCAAGCCGGGCCTGCGCGTGTACGCCAGGCACGACCAGATCCCGCGGGTGCGCAGCGGCCTGGGGGTGTCCATCGTGTCGACGTCGAAGGGTGTGATGACCGGCAGGCGCGCCTACCGGGAGGGCCTCGGCGGCGAGGTGCTCTGTCAGGTCTGGTAGTCCGGAGAGCTTGGAGGAGTCGGAACAGTGTCGCGAATAGGCAGGATGCCGATACAGATCCCGCAGGGGGTGAGCGTCGAGATCTCCGGCCCCACGGTGACGGTGAAGGGGCCGAGGGGCGAGCTCTCGCACACCGTCGTGGGCGACCTGGAGCTCCACCAGTCGGACTCGGTCCTCGAGGTGCGCCGGAGGTCCGAGGAGCCCCACACGAGGGCGCTGCACGGGCTGACCCGCACGCTCGTCAACAACCTGGTCGTCGGCGTGACCCAGGGCTATCGCAAGGACCTGGAGATTAGCGGGGTCGGCTACCGGGCGGCGAAGGAGGGTGAGAACCTCGTGCTGAGCGTGGGGCTGTCGCACCCGGTCCGCGTGAGGCCGCCGGAGGGCATCACGTTCGTCGTGGAGACGCCGACTCGCATCAGCGTGCAGGGCATAGACAAGCAGATGGTGGGCGAGCAGGCGGCGAAGATCAGGTCGGTCCGGCCGCCCGAGCCGTACAAGGGGAAGGGCATCAGGTACGCCGGAGAGGTCGTGCGGCGCAAGGCGGGCAAGGCCGGCAGGGCCGGTGGCCGGAAGTAAGCTCGACGGAGATTAGGGAACTCGGATGACAGCACAGACTAGGATGGCGGCTCGCCGGAAGCGCCACACCCGGGTACGCGGACGCGTCAGCGGCACCGCGGAGAGGCCGCGCCTGAACGTGTTCAGGAGCGTCCGGCATATCTACGCCCAGGTGATAGACGACACCGCGGGCCACACGCTCGCCGCGGCGTCCAGCCTCGACCCGAGCATCCGGCCCTCGATGAAGGAGCTCACGAAGGTCGAGGAGGCGCGCAGAGTGGGAGAGCTCGTCGGGCAGCGCGCCCGTGAGCGCGGCGTGACGCAGGTCGTGTTCGATCGCGGGGGCTGGCTGTACCACGGGCGCGTGAAGTCGCTCGCGGAAGGGGCCCGCGGGGCCGGACTCGAATTCTAGGGAGGAACCGTTGGCCCGAATAAACCCAAACGAACTCGAGAACCTCACCGAGAAGGTGGTCAGCATCAACCGCGTGGCGAAGGTCGTGCAGGGCGGACGCAGGTTCAGCTTCAGCACGGTCGTCGTGGTGGGCGACGGCAGCGGCCACGTGGGCGCTGGCATCGGACGCGCCTCGGAGGTCCCGGAGTCCATCCGCAAGGGCGTGGAGGACGCGAAGAAGCACATGATAGTCGTGCCGCTGCACAACGGCACCATCCCGCACGAGGTCGTCGCCAACTTCGGGGCGTCGCGCGTGCTGATGAAGCCGGCGCGCCCCGGAACCGGCGTGATCGCGGGCGGCGGCGTTCGCGCCGTGATGGAGGCGGCGGGCGTGAAGGACGTGCTGACGAAGATCGTCGGCAGCAGCAACCCGGTGAACGCGGTCCGCGCCGCGATGAAGGGGCTGGCGGAGCTCCAGCCCCGAGAGGCCGCGCGCTCCACGGAGCGCCGGGAGGCCGAGGGCGTGGCGGCGACGAACGGCCTGCGGGTCGAGCCCTCCCGCGAGGAGGTCGCGACCGGCGAGGCCGAGGCCGTGCCGGTGGAGGAGGCCGCGGATGGCGAGTAAGCTCAGGATCACGCTCAGGCGCTCGGTGATCGGTCGCCCGCCCAACCAGCGGGAGACCGTGCGCTCGCTCGGACTCAGGCGCCCTCACCAGACCGTCGAGAAGGAGGACACGCCGGTGGTCCGTGGGATGATCAGGACGGTGCGCCATCTCGTGTCGGTCGAGGAGGCCGGCGAAGAGGCCAGGTAGACGGATTGGAAGTAAGATGAAGCAGAACGAGCTCAGGCCCCCGAGGGGCGCGCACAGGGATCGCAAGCGGGTCGGCCGCGGGTACGGGTCGGGACACGTCAAGACCGCCGGTCGCGGCACGAAGGGCCAGAAGGCGCGCTCCGGAGGCAACATCCGGGTAGGATTCGAGGGCGGCCAGAACCCCCTGATCTCGCGGATGCCCTACAAGCGCGGCTTCAAGAACCCGTTCAAGACCGAGTACCAGCTGGTCAAGCTCTCCGACCTTGAGGCGATGGAGTCCTCCGAGATCACCCCGGAGACGCTCATCGAGGTCGGGCTGGTCAGGCCGAGGAAGTCCTCGACGCGCGAGCTGAAGGTGAAGCTGCTCGCGAACGGCGAGGTGACGAGGGCCCTGAAGGTGCGGGTCCACAAGGCGTCCGCGAGCGCCCGGGCCAAGGTAGAGGCTGCCGGGGGCAGCGTAGAGGAGATAGATGCTTCAGTCGGTAGTTAACGCCTGGCGCATCCCCGACATCCGCCGGCGCATACTCTTCACGCTGGCGATGCTGGTGGTGTTCCGTGCGCTCGCCGGAGTCACCCTACCGGGGATCGACATCGCCAGGCTGCGCCAGCTCTTCGAGCAGAACCAGATCCTGAACCTGCTGAACGTGTTCTCGGGGGGCACCCTGAGCACGTTCTCGATCGTCGCGCTGGGCGTCTACCCCTACATCACGGCTAGCATCATCATGCAGCTGCTCGTGCCGATCATCCCGAGGCTCACCGAGCTGTCGAAGGAGGGCGGCGAGCAGGGGCGCATCAAGATCAACCGGTACACCCACTACCTGACGGTGCCCCTCGCGGCGCTGCAGGGCTACGGCCAGATCGCGATCCTGGCGAACTCCTCTCCGCCGGTGATCACCGGCTTCGGCCTGTTCGGGCCGTACTGGCTGAAGACGGTCGCGATGGTCGCGGCGATGACCGCCGGGACGATGCTCCTGGTATGGATCGGGGAGCTGATCACCGAGCAGGGCATCGGCAACGGAGTCTCGATCATTATATTCGGGGGCATCGTGTCCAGGCTGCCGGAGCTGGGGCGGAACATCGTCGTCGGCGGTGGCGCGTTCGCGAGCTTCTTCCAGATCCTGGCGATCGCCGCGATCACCTGCATCACGATCGCGGGCATCGTGATGATCACGCTCGGGGAGCGCCGCATACCGGTGCAGTACGCGCGCCGGGTGCGGGGCAACCGCATCGTGCGGGGCGGCGGCAGCACGCACATCCCGCTGAAGGTGAACTACGCGGGGATGATCCCGCTGATCTTCGCGATCTCGATCATGATCGTGCCCTCAACGGTGGCGAGCTTCTTCGTGAACGCGCACACGGCGTGGGTGCGCGACGCGGCGCTGTTCGTGCAGACGCTGTTCAACCCGAAGTCGTGGCTGTACCAGGCGCTGTACTTCGTCATGGTGGTGGCGTTCACGTACTTCTACACGCTGGTGATCTTCCAGCAGCAGAACATCTCGGAGAACCTGCAGCGCCAGGGCGGCTTCATCCCGGGCATACGCCCGGGCCGGCCCACCTCGGAGTACCTGTACCGGGTGCTCAACCGCATCACGCTCATAGGCGCGCTGTTCCTGGGCGTGGTGGCCGTGCTGCCGTTCGTCATCGGTGAGGCGTTCAACCTGAACAACGTGCTCATCAGCAGCACTGCGCTGCTGATCGTCGTCGGCGTGGCGATCGACACGATGAGGCAGCTCGACGCGCAGCTTCTGATGCGGCGGTACGAGGGGTTCATCAAGTAAGTGAACGTCGTGATGCTTGGCCCGCAGGGATCGGGCAAGGGGACGCAGGCCGCGAAGCTGGTCGACAGGTTCGGCTTCCGATACGTCGCGAGCGGTGACGTGCTCCGCGCGGCCCGGCAGAGCGACACCGAGCTGGGCAGAGAGGTACGCCGGTACTACGACGCGGGCGAGCTGGTACCGGACGACCTGACGATCCGGCTCATACTGCAGGAGATGGGGGAGGACGTCGGCGGGCCGGGGGTGATCCTCGACGGCTTCCCGCGGACGCTGCCGCAGGCGGTGGCGCTAGACCGGGCGCTCGAGGCGCGCGGCGAGCGGGTGGACCTCGCGCTCGAGCTCACGGCGCCGCTGGACGTCGTGAAGAAGAGGCTCGAGGGCAGGCTGTACTGCCGGGCGGCGAACCACGACTACAACACCTACTTCAGGCCGCCCAGGAGGCCGGGCGTCTGCGACGTGGACGGCAGCGAGCTGTACCGGCGTCCGGACGACTACCCGGAGGCGATAGAGCGACGGCTGGCGATTTGGCGGGAGCAGAACGGGCAGCTGGTGGAGCACTACGAGCGCGCGGGCGTGCTCAGGCGGGTGGATGCGGACCGACCGGTAGAGGAGGTCGCGCGCTCCATCTCCGCGCTGCTCGAGCGGATGGGGGTGGCGGCGTAGAGATGTCGCCCCGGCGGGTGCATTCGCTATAATGGTTGGATGCACCGGGGATGTCGCGCGCGGTCGGAGACCGGCGCCCGACCTCCCCGCTTTGGTGTGCTCCGAAGAGGCGCGGTGATCGGGCCGCGCGACCGGACAGGAGAATCGGGAGGCCGCTTGGCAAGGAAGAAGGACGCAATCGAGGTCGAGGGAAGGGTCGTCGAGGCTCTGCCGAACGCGATGTTTCGGGTGGAGCTGGACAACGGCCACGAGGTGCTCGCGCACGTGTCCGGGAAGATCCGGCTCAACTTCATCCGGATCCTGCCGGGGGACCGCGTGCTCATCGAGCTGTCGCCCTACGACCTCAGCCGCGGCAGGATCACGTACAGGTTCAGGTAGAGAGGGGGCAGGGCCGGACACCGGCCGGACGAGACGATGAAGGTACGAGCATCGGTAAAGGTCAGATGCGAGAAGTGCAAGGTGATCAGGCGCAACGGTCAGGTGCGCGTGATCTGCATCAACCCCAGGCACAAGCAGCGCCAGGGATAGGAGGTAGCGAATGGCCCGTATAGCCGGAGTGGACCTTCCCCGCGACACGCGGGTGATCATCGGGCTCACGGCGATCTACGGCATCGGCCCGAGCTCGAGCAAGAAGATCCTCGAGAAGACAGGCATTGACCCGGACACGCGCGTGAAGGACCTCACCGAGGACGAGGTGAGCCGGCTGCGCGACGTGATAGACCACGAGTACACGGTGGAGGGCGACCTGCGGCGCGAGGTCAGCACGAACGTGAAGCGCCTGATCGAGATCGGCTCGTACCGTGGGCTCAGGCACAGGCGCAACCTGCCGGTGCACGGGCAGCGCACGCGGACGAACGCGAGGCAGCGGCGCGGGCCGAGGCGCACGGTGGGCGCGCGCCGGAAGAGGTAGACCTGGAAGTCGGACGGAGGTAGGAGTGCCAGAGGCAAGAGGACAGCGCAGGGGGGCCCGCGGCCGCCGCAGGGAGCGGAAGCAGATACCGCGGGGCCGGGCGTACATAAACAGCAGTTTCAACAACACGGTCGTGACGATCACAGACCCTCAGGGGAACGTCGTGGCGTGGAACAGCTCGGGCGCGGCCGGCTTCAAGGGCTCGCGCAAGAGCACGCCGTACGCGGCGCAGGTGACCGCCGAGGGCGCGGCCCGGCGCGCGATGGAGCACGGTATGCACCAGGTGGAGGTGCTCGTCAAGGGGCCGGGCTCGGGGCGCGAGGCCGCGATACGCTCGCTGCAGGCCGCGGGGCTGAACGTCGCCTCGATCACGGACATCACGCCGATCCCGCACAACGGCTGCAGGCCGCCCAAGAGCCGCCGGGTCTGATCGGTTCTGTATTGAGTCTGGAGGATTAATGGCACGATACACGGGCCCCGTGTGCAGACTTTGCAGGAGAGAGGGGCAGCAGCTATTCCTGAAGGGCGAGAAGTGCCTGACCGACAAGTGTCCGGTCAAGCGCCGTCCGTACCCGCCGGGGAACCAGGGCCAGCGCCGCGGCCGGAAGATCAGCGACTACGGAGAGCAGCTCCGCGAGAAGCAGCGCACCCGCCGGATCTACGGGGTGCTCGAGCGCCAGTTCTTCAAGGAGTTCGAGCTCGCGGAGAGGCAGGCCGGGCCGACGGGCGAGAACCTGCTGCGCGTGCTCGAGCAGCGGCTCGACAACGTCGTGTTTCGACTGGGCTTCGCGTCCTCGCGCGCGCAGGCGCGTCAGCTCGTGACCCACGGCCACTTCACGCTCAACGGCAGGAAGACCGACGTCCCGAGCGCGCTCGTCAAGCCGGGAGACGTCATCGCCGTCAAGGAGCAGAGCCGGGAGTCGGAGTACTTCAAGGTGGTCGCCGAGGGGCTGGGACGGCACCAGCCTCCCGAATGGCTCTCGCTCGACGCCGCGAACCTGAGCGGAAGGGTGATCCGGCTGCCGAGCCGCGAGGAGATAGATTCCCAGGTGAACGAGTCCCTGGTAGTGGAGTACTACAGCAGGGTATAGCCGGGAGCCGCCGGAGGTCACGGGCACGCATGCTGCGGTCCGGTAACCTCCGCGCGGGTTTTGGGTGGCCCAGAGGAGGCTGATTCCATTGGCTGAAATGTCCATTCCCAAGGTCGAGTGCGTAGGGATAGCCGACAACTACGGGCGCTTCAAGATCGCCCCGCTGGAGACCGGCTACGGCCTGACCATAGGGAACGCCCTCCGGCGCATTCTGCTGAGCAGCCTGGAGGGCGCCGCGGTCACGTCCGTGCAGATCGAGGGGGTGTACCACGAGTTCGCCTCGATCGAGGGCATCAAGGAGGACGTGACCGAGATCATACTGAACGTCAAGGGGCTGCGGGTCAAAAGCTACTCGGATCATCCGGTGACGCTCCGACTCGAGGCCACGGGACCGAAGGTAGTCACCGCGGCCGACATCCGGCCTCACGCGGAGGTAGACGTCGTCTCCCAGGACCAGCCCATCGCCACGCTCGATTCGGAGCAGGCGCACCTGCAGGTCGAGCTGGTGGTCGAGAAGGGCAGGGGGTACGTGCCCGCCGAGGCGCGGGACGAGACGCCGATCGGCATGATCGCCGTCGACGCGCTCTTCAGCCCCGTCACGAAGGTCAACTACGTGGTCGAGCGCACCCGAGTGGGCCAGAAGACGGACTACGACCAGCTGATCATCGAGGTCTGGACCGACGGCACGGTCGCGCCGGGCGAGGCGCTGAGCGAGGCGGCGAAGATACTCGTGGACCAGGCGCGCGTCATCGCGGCGTACGCGCAGGGCGAGATGGATCTCGGTCCCTCGCCCGCGGTCGGTATGTTTGTCAGCCCGGAGGCCAGCTCGAGGAGCGTGGACGACCTGCAGCTGAGCGCGAGGACGCTCAACTGCCTGAAGCGCTCGCACCTGCTGACGGTCGGCCAGGTGCTCACCAAGTCGAAGCGCGAGCTCCTCGCGATCCGCAACTTCGGCGAGAGGTCGCTCACGGAGCTCGAGGAGAAGCTCAAGCAGTACGGTTACCTGCCCGAGGACATGCCCGAGAACTTCCTCTCGAGGGCTGACGAGAACACGCCGATAGGCCAGTTCGGCCCCGAGGCGTGGGAGGAGGAATCCGAGGAAGAATCCGCTCTGGCGGAGGCGATGCCCGAGGAGGCAGAGGTGAAGGGGTACGCAGAGTGAGACATCGGATGGGTGGCTCGCGGCGATTCGGGCGCCGCCCCGACGAGCGAGCCTCTATGCTCAGGAACCTGGCGGTCTCGCTGATCCTGCACGAGAAGGTGCAGACGACCGCGGCGAAGGCCAGCGAGCTCCGGCCCCGCGTCGAGCGCCTCATCTCGCTGGGTACCGAGGACACCCCGCACAGGCGCGAGCTGGCGGAGGCGAGGCTGGGCGAACGGGCGGCCGTCGCGAAGCTGTTCGACGACATCGGTCCCCGGATGAGCGGCCGCAACGGCGGCTACACCCGGATCTACAAGATCGGCAACCGACGCGGCGACGGCGCGCCCGTCGTGCAGATCCAGATCGTCGAGTAGAGGGGCGCGATCCGCACCCTCAGGCTCACGGTGGGGTACGACGGCAGCCGCTTCGCGGGCTCGCAGCGTCAGCCGCGTGCCCGAACGGTCGAGGGCGTGCTCGAGGACGCCTGGAGCGAGGTCACGGGCGAGGACGTCCGAATCAGGCTTGCCGGGAGGACGGACGCCGGGGTCCACGCCGAGCGGCAGGTCGGGAGCGTGAGTACCGGGTGCGGGCTCAGTGCCGAGGACCTGGCCGCCGGGCTGGCGAGCCGTCTGCCCCCGGACCTGTGGCTGCTCGAGATCGAGGCTGCCCCGGACGGGTTCGACCCCCGTCGCCGGGCCAGGTGGAGGGCGTACAGGTACGAGTTCGGCCCCGAGCCCGCGGTCTACCTGGATGAGCGACGGATGCAGGAGGCGGGCTCCGTGCTCGTTGGAGAGCACGACTTCGCCGCCTTCGCGAGCAGCTCGAGGCTCGGGCCGCGCGGTGCGGTGCGCCGGGTGTTCGAGCTGAGGGTCCGCCGCGCGAGCGCCCGGGTGGTGGTGATGGAGTGCGTCGCGGACGCCTTCCTGCGACAGATGGTGCGGCGGATCGCCAGCGCGCTGGTGCTCGTCGGAACTGGTAAAATAGGTGACTCCGAGATCGAGGCGGCGCTCGAGCTCCGGGACCCTCGGCTGCTTCCGGGCCCCGCGCCTGCGGAACACCTGACTCTCATCGAAGTGGGGTATGGAGACTATGACGAAGACTTACGCGCCCCGAGCGGGCGAGGTCGTGCGTGAGTGGCTGGTGGTGGACGCCGCCGGCCAGACGCTCGGCAGGCTGGCCTCGGAGGTCGCCACGCTGCTGCGGGGCAAGCACAAGCCGGACTACGCGCCGTTCCTCGACACGGGCGACTTCGTGATCGTGGTCAACGCCGGGAAGATCGCGGTCACGGGCAACAAGCTGCGGCAGAAGGTGTATTACCGACACTCCGGATACCCCGGGGGTATCCGGGAGATCACGCTCGAGGACATGCTGCGACGGCACCCGACAAGGGCCGTCGAGCTGGCCGTCCGCGGCATGCTGCCGAAGAATCGGCTCGGCAGGCAGCTGCTGGGGAAGCTCAAGGTATACGCCGGGCCGGAGCATCCTCACGAGGCTCAGCAGCCTCGGGAGTACACCCTGAAGGGATAGCTCTGATAGTCGTGGCGGCTGGATGGGCCGCCACGTGAGCGGAGGTGGACTTGGCGACAGTCAGATACTACTACGGCACCGGCAGGCGCAAGACGTCGTCTGCTCGCGTTCGGCTGTATCCGGGCACGGGTGAGATCACGGTGAACGGCAAGCCGGCCCGTCACTACTTCGGCGGCCGGGACGTCTATCAGATCGCGCTCAACGCGCCGTTCAAGGTGACCGGCACGGAGGGGCAGTTCGACGTGAGCGCGAAGGTCGTCGGCGGTGGGTCGACCGGGCAGGCGGAGGCGATCCGGCACGGGATCTCCCGCGCGCTGCTTGAGTTCAACGCCGAGAACCGCCCGGCTCTGAGGCGCGCGGGGCTCCTGACGCGAGACGCGCGCGTGAAGGAGCGCAAGAAGGTCGGGCTCAAGCGCGCCCGCAAGGCCCCACAGTACACCAAGCGCTAGGCGCTCGATCCACGCGACCCGGGACGGGCGGCCAGGATTGCGGGCCCGGAGCACGGCACATGGAGAACTATCGCGAGCACGTCCGAAGGGTCGTGCTGCAGGATCCGGAGTTCGTCGAGCTCACCCTCTCCGGCCGGGTGCGGAGCCCCTGGCGCCGGATCACGATCAGGCCCGTGCTCGTGAGGGGGCGGCGCTGTCTGCAGTTCTCCAGACTGGACACCCGGCAGGACTTCACATCGAACTATGCACTCGAGGACGCAGCGGAGCAGCTCGACGAGGCCCTCGAGGCCCCGTTCAGCTCGATTCGACTGCGGTCGGCGGGCGAGTATCTCGAGCTGCAGATCACGAAGAAGGGACGGGCCATAGTCCATCGCAGGGAGAGCACGGCGGTCCCCACGTACCCTGATCTGTCGCACGACCGCCACAAGGAGCTGCCGCTGCCAGCCGGGAGCGACGACCCTGTCCTCCGCGCGCTCGGTATCACGGACTCCGAGGGAAGGGTTCGGCCGCGCATGGCCGCGAAGCTCTCGCAGGTGAACGAGCTCATCAAGCTCCTCGAGCACTCGGAGGCCATCTCCTCGCCGCCGGATAGGCCGCTCGCCGTCGTGGACTGCGGCTGCGGCTCCGCCTACCTCACCTTCGGCGTCTACCATTACCTGAACGACGTGCGCCGCATCCCTGCTAGCCTGCTGGGGCTCGACGTGAACGAGAAGCTGATCGCGAAGTGCCGGGGCTACGCCGAGGAGCTCGGCTACGACCGGGTCCGCTTCGAGGTTTCCGAGATCGGCGCGTATCGGCCCGACGAGCGCCCGGACGTGGTGCTGGCCCTGCACGCCTGCGATACCGCGACCGACGAGGCAATCGCTCAGGCGATCCGCTGGGAGGCACGCCTGCTGATGTGCGTGCCGTGCTGTCACCACTACCTCAACGACAAGATCAGGTCGGATGTGCACGCGCCGGTGCTGAGGCACGGCATCCTGCGCGAGCGCACGGCGGACGTCCTGACCGACGCGTTCCGAGCCCTCGTGCTGCGAATCATGGGCTACCGCGCCGAGGTCGTCGAGTTCGTGTCCACGGAGCACACCGCGCGCAACCTGATGATCCGGGCCGTCAGAGGGCTCGCCCCGGGCGAGCGGCGCTTCGTGCGGGAGTACCTCGAGCTCAAGCGGTTCTGGGGAGTCACGCCCTACCTCGAGGTGCTGCTGGGCGAGGACCTCGCACGGCACCTCCGCGAGGCCGAGCCGCGGCAGTAGTACTCTGCTCTCTCTCCTGATCTCCTCGACCGCCCTCCTGGTGAGCACGCCCTCTCCAGGGGCTTGCCCCTGCCTACGGGACCCAGGTAGTCCGGCCCGTATAGAGCTCGGTGCTGAGAGGATCAGCGGCCGTAGGTGCGGGTGAGCGTGCGCAGCTCCTCGCGCAGCTCGCTCGTGAGCGCGCCGGGCTTGTACCTCCACTCCCAGTTGCCGCTCTCCGTGCCCGGCAGGTTCATCCGGGCGTCGGAGCCCAGGCGCAGCACGTCCTGCAGCGGCACGATCGCCATCTCCGCCACCGACGACATGGCAAGCCGGATCATGTCCCACGCAACGTCGCGGGTCTTCCTGCCCAGGTAGCGATGCACGAAGCTCCGCTCGTTTCGCCCGAGCGTGTCCCACCAGCCGAGCGTCGTGTCGTTGTCGTGTGTACCGGTGTACACCACACAGTTCCGAGTGTAGTTGTGCGGCAGGTACGGGCTCGCGGGGTCGGAGAACGCGAACTGCAGCACCTTCATCCCCGGCAACCCGAACCGGTCGCGCAGCTCCTCGACCTCCGGGGTGATCACCCCCAGGTCCTCCGCGATGAACGGCATCCCCCCGAGCTGCCTCCGGACCGACTCGAAGAACGCCGCGCCCGGCCCCTTAACCCAACGTCCGCGCCGCGCGGTGGTGTCTGCCGCGGGCACCTCCCAGTACGCCTCGAACCCCCTGAAGTGGTCCAGCCTCACCAGGTCGTAGAGCGCGGTCGCCATCCGCAGCCGGCGCACCCACCACGCGTAGCCGTCGCGCGCCATCACGTCCCACCGGTACAGCGGGTTCCCCCAGAGCTGCCCGGTCGCGCTGAAGTAGTCGGGGGGGACGCCGGCCACGACCGTCGGCCGGCCCAACGCGTCGAGCTGGAAGAGGTCCGGATGGGCCCAAACGTCCGCGCTGTCGTGTGCCACGAAGATCGGTACGTCCCCCACGATCCGTATGCCGCGCGAGCTCGCCTGTCGCCTGACGTCCTCGTACTGCCTGGAGAACAGGTACTGCACGAACCTGTGGTACTCGATCCGCTCGGCGAGCCCCCCGCGCGCACGGTTGAGCGCGGCCCGAGACCTCGCGACCATCTCCGGCTCCCACTCGTGCCACGGCGCTCCGTCGTGGCTCTCCTTGAGCGCCATGAACAGCGCGTAGTCGTCGAGCCAGTCCGACTGCTCTTGGCAGAAGCGCTCGTAGGCGGCGGAGGGACGGAAGCGCGCATATGCCGCCCGGAGCGCCCGCTCCTTGAACCCGATCGCGGCAGGGTAGTCCACCCGAGCGGGGTCGAGCTCGGGCGCCCGCGCGAGCAGATCCCGATCGAGCAGGCCCCTCTCCGCAAGGCGGTCGAGCGAGATCAGGAGGGGGTTGCCGGCCATCGCGGAGTACGACTGATAGGGCGAGTTGCCCTCGCCTATCGGCCCGAGCGGCAGCACCTGCCACAGCGTCTGCCCCGCCCCGGAGAGGAAGTCGAGGAAGCCGACGGCCTCGGAGCCCAGCTCCCCGACTCCATAGCGCCCGGGCAGCGAGGTCGGGTGGAGCAGGATGCCGCTCGAGCGCTTCACGTGCCCGTCACCTCTCGGGCTTGAGGTACAGCGCGGCGAGGGGTGGCAGGGTGAGCGCCATCGAGTACGGATGGCCCAGATGCTCGACCGCCTCGCCGTCCGCCCCACCCATGTTCCCCACGTTGCTGCCGCCGTAGATCTCGGCGTCGGTGTTGAGGATCTCGCGGTACCGCACGGGCTCGGGCACGGGTATCCTGTAGCCGTAGCGGACGACCGGCGTGAAGCTGAACACGCAGACGACGTGGTCCTCGCGGCCCGGGCTCCAGCGCACGAACGAGACCACCGAGTTGGCGGAGTCGCTGAAGTCCAGCCACTGGAAGCCCTCGGGGTCGTGGTCGAGCGCGTGCAGCGCGGGCTCGCTCCTGTGCAGCCCGTTCAGGTCCGCGACGAGCCTCCGCACCTGCTCGTGGGGAGGGTACGCCAGCGCCATCCACTCCACCGAGCCGTCGTGGCTCCACTCGCCGCGCTGCCCGAACTCGTCGCCCATGAAGATGAGCTTCTTGCCGGGGTGTGCGTGCTGGTAGGCATGGAGCAGGCGCAGGTTGGCGAACATCTGCCACTCGTCGCCGGGCATTTTGTGCAGCAGCGACGCCTTCCCGTGCACCACCTCATCGTGGGAGAGCGAGAGCACGAAGTTCTCGTTGTAGGCATAGACCATCGAGAAGGTGAGTGTGCCCTGGTGGTACTGCCGGTATACCGGATCGAGCCGGAAGTACTCGAGCGTGTCGTGCATCCAGCCCATGTTCCACTTGAAGCCGAACCCCAGCCCGCCGAGGTAGGTCGGGCGCGATACGGCGGGCCAGGCGGTGGACTCCTCCGCGACCGTCACCGCTCCGGTGCCCTCGCCGTACACCGCCTCGTTCACCTCCTTGAGGAAGTCTATCGCCTCGAGGTTCTCCCGGCCTCCGAACCTGTTCGGGGTCCACTCCCCGGCCTTGCGGCTGTAGTCCAGGTAGAGCATCGAGCTCACCCCGTCCACCCGCAGCCCGTCCACGTGGTACTCGCGTATCCAGTACAGGGCGTTCGCGACGAGGAAGTTGCGCACCTCATGACGGCCGTAGTTGAAGGTGTACGTGCCCCAGTCGGGCTGGAAGCGCCTGCGCACGTCCTCGTGCTCGTACAGGAACGTGCCGTCGAAGCGGGCCAGCCCGTGGGGGTCCACCGCGAAGTGCGCGGGCACCCAGTCCATGATCACGCCGATCCCGGCGCGGTGCATCCGGTCCACGAAGTACTGGAAGTCCTCCGGGGTCCCGAACCGGCTAGTCGGGGCGTAGAACCCCGTGACCTGATACCCCCAGGAACCGTCGAAGGGGTGCTCCTGGACCGGCATGATCTCGACGTGGGTGAAGCCCATCTGGCTAACGTACCCGGCGAGCTCGTCCGCAAGCTCCCGATACGTGAGCCAGGAGCCGTCGGAGTGCCTGCGCCACGATCCCAGGTGCACCTCGTAGATGCTCATCGGGCTGGTGTAGGGGTTCCGGCTCCGCCTGCGCTCCATCCATTCCGAGTCGGTCCAATCGTGCGCGCGGACGTTCGCGACGATCGAGGCCGTCTTCGGCCTAAGCTCGCTCTGGAACGCGCACGGGTCGGCCTTCTCGTACTCCACGCTGTCGGCCCCGCGGACGGCGTACTTGTAGTGCTCGCCATAGCTCAGGCCGGGCACGAACAGCTCCCAGACCCCCGAGGAGCCCAGGGAGCGCATCGGGTGCGCGCGCCGGTCCCACGAGTTGAAGTCGCCGATCACGCTCACGCCGCGTGCCGAGGGGGCCCACACCGCGAACGCCACGCCGCGCACGCCGTCCACCGTCCGGACGTGTGCTCCGAGCTTCTCGTACAGCCTGCGGTGGCTGCCCTCGCCGAGGTAGTGGAGGTCCTGTGCGCCGAGCGTCGGCAGGAAGCGGTAGGGGTCGGCGCGCTCCCAGGTGTGGTCGCCGCGCGCGAACCTCAGCCTGTACGGGAGGAGCTGGCCCGCGAGGGTGATCGTGAACAGGCCGGCCGGGTGGGCCGGCTCTAGGGGCACGGGCTCTCCGCCTCCGTCCTCGGGCAGCAGGATGACCCGGTCCGCGTTTGGAGCGAACACCCGCACCACCACGGAGCCGTCCCCGAGGGGGTGCGCGCCGAGGAAAGAGTGGGGGTCGTGGGAGGTTCCGGCGAGCAGCCTCCCGACCTCCGCGTCGTGCTCTCTCGTGATCGTCATCCTGTCACCGCCGTAAGCTGCTTCACCTCTCTGGCCGATTCGGCTCCGACTTTAGGGGGGTGCTTGAGGACGGCCATCGAGCGGGCCTCGAGCGCGTACTCGCTCTCGGGCTCGAGCGTGCGGCTGCCCTCGAGCTCCTCCGGCCGGCTGGTGTCGAGCAGGAACACCCACCTTCCGGCCTCTCCCGCAGGCGGGAGGCGAAAGCGCACGCCCTCGTCGCTCGAGTTCATCATCACGAACAGGGTGTCGTCCACTATCTGATGCCCGAGCTCGTCTATCATGTCCTTGGGCGAGCCCGAGAGCCACAGCCCGATGGTCCTCGTCCCCTCGTTGTTCCACTCCTCCTCGGACATCTCCTCGCCATCCGGGCGCAGCCAGAGGATGTCCTGGACCTCGGTACCTCGCAGCGGCCGGTCCTGGAAGTAGTTGCGCCTCCTGAGGATCGGGTGGTTGCGCCGCATCCAGATCACCCGCCTCGTCCACTCGAGCATCCACCTCTGATCGTCCGTGAGGTCCCACGGCTGCCAGGTGAGCTCGTTGTCCTGGCAGTAGGCGTTGTTGTTGCCCTTCTGGGTGCGCGCGACCTCGTCGCCGTACAGCACCATCGGCACCCCCTGCGAGATCATCAGGGTGGTCATGAAGTTGCGCATCTGCCTGGCGCGCAGCTCGCGGATCTCCTCGTCGTCCGTCTCCCCCTCGACTCCGCAGTTCCAGCTCAGGTTGTGGTTCGTGCCGTCCCGGTTGTCCTCGCCGTTCGCCTCGTTGTGCTTCTGGTTGTAGCTGACCAGGTCGTGCAGCGTGAAGCCGTCGTGGGCGGTCACGAAGTTGATGCTCGCGTAGGGCCTCCTCCCGTTGTGCTCGTACAGGTCCGAGGACCCCGTGAGCCTGTAGCCAAGCGCTCCGGCCTGATCGGGGTCGCCCCTCCAGAAGCGCCGGATAGTGTCCCGGTACTTGTCGTTCCACTCCGCCCACAGCTCGGGGAAGTTGCCGACCTGATAACCCCCCTCGCCGAGGTCCCACGGCTCCGCGATGAGCTTGACGCGCGAGAGCACCGGGTCCTGGTGGATGATCTCGAAGAACGCCCCCAGGCGGTCCACGTCGTGCAGACCGCGGGCGACCGCTGCCGCGAGGTCGAACCGGAAGCCGTCGACCTGCATGTCTATCACCCAGTAGCGCAGGCTGTCCATCAGCAGCTGCATCGTACGGGGCTGGACGGTGTTCAGGGTGTTGCCCGTGCCGGTGTAGTCCGTGTAGTACCGCGGGTTCTCCGGGTCGAGGCGGTAGTACGACTGGTTGTCGATCCCCCGGAACGAGAGCGTCGGTCCGAGGTGGTTGCCCTCCGCGGTGTGGTTGTACACCACGTCGAGGATCACCTCTATGCCCGCGTCGTGCAGCTTCTTCACCATCGTCTTGAACTCGGTGACCTGCCGCCCGCGGTGGCCCGAGGAGCTGTAGCGGGAGTCGGGCGCGAAGAAGCCGATAGAGTTGTAGCCCCAGTAGTTCGTGAGCCCGCGGTCTGTGAGCGTCTTGTCGTTCACGAAGTGGTGGACGGGCATCAGCTCGACAGCTGTGATGCCCAGCTCCTGCAGGTACTCGATGACCCTGTGGTGGCACAGCCCGGCGTAGGTGCCCCTGAGCTCCGGAGGCAGGATCCGGTTCAGCTTGGTGAAGCCCTTAGTGTGCAGCTCGTAGATGATCGCGTTGTGCCAGGGGGTGTCGGGTCGTCTCGTGCTGCCCCAGGTGAACGCGGAGTCTATGACCACCGACTTGGGGACGCCGGGCGCGCTGTCGCGCTCGTCGAACCGCAGGTCGTCGCCCGTCTCCACGGGGTAGCCGAACATCGCGTCCGACCACTCCACCTGCCCGGCGATCGCCTTCGCGTACGGGTCTATGAGCAGCTTGTTCGGGTTGAACCTTAGTCCCTTCTCGGGCTCGTAGGGGCCGTACACCCTGTAGCCGTAGAGCTGGCCCGGCCGCACGTCCGGCAGGTACACGTGCCAGACGAAGGCCGTACGCTCGGCCATCGGGATGCGCTCGGCCTCCGGAGCGCCGAACGGTTCGTCGAAGAGGCAAAGCTCCACCCGGTCGGCGTGCTCGCTGAACAGGGCGAAGTTCACGCCGCCGCCGTCCCAAGTGGCCCCAAGGGGGTACGGGCTGCCGGGGTAGGTCAGATGCTTCGTCAAGTCTGGAGCGCCTCCACAAGATGTCTGACGGCCGAAGCCGGGATGGCGACCCAGCTCGGCCTGTTGTTGAGCTCGTAGCGTATCTCGTACAGCGCCTTGCGCAGCTCGAACAGCGACAGCAGCGCGTCCCTCGCTTCGCCCTCCGGTGGGAGCAGCCCGACGTTCGATGCCGACGCCTCCCGAAAGTAGGCATCAAGGAACCTCCGGCGCACGGCTGCCTCCCACTGCCCGGCGAGCTCCGAGCGATCGTCGCCCGCCTCGACCGCCGATGTGTGCGCCGCGTACGCCCAGGATCGGGCCATCCCCGCCACATCCACGAGGGGATGCTGCCGCACGTGCCGTTCCGCGAGCGAGCGCGCCGGCTCCCCCTCGAAATCTATCACGTAGAACCTGTCCCCGCTCTTGAGCACCTGGCCGAGATGGTAGTCGCCGTGCACCCGTACCTTGAGGCCGAGGCGGTCGAGCGAGGGGGTCGGCAGCGCCGAGGCGCGCTCGACCGCGTCCAGTACGCCCGGGTCGTCGAGCGATGTCCGCCTAAGCAGCTGCGCGGTCTCCTGCGCCTCTTCGCGGAGGCCCGATGCCCACCCCTCGAGGTCCTCCCGGCCGGCCGGCTCGGGACGCATGTCCTCGGACTCGGCTCGCGCGAGCGCCGCGTGCATGCGCGCTGTGACCTTGCCGAGCGCCTCCGCGAGCCTCAGCGTGGTGCCCTCCCGCTCGAGCCAATCCCCCATCCTCTCCGCTCCGGAGATGGCCTCCCGGGCCGCACCCACTGCCCACGCGAAGCCGTCGCCCTCGTTCGGCACGTACTCCTGCACCATCAGCGCGTCGGTGCGATAGCCGTCCGCCGACTCCAGCCGGCCGATAGCCACCAGCCGTGGCGTGACGTCGAGGTCCGCCTCGGTGGTGAGGTAGCGCACGATCTCGACCTCTGGGTTGTGTCCCCGCTCGAGGCGCCGGTACAGCTTCAGGATGTACCTGTCGTCGTAGATGATCGAGGTGTTGCTCTGCTCGACCCCCGCGAGCCGCCCGTCGCTCGCGGGGACCTCCACGCCCTCGGCCACCCGCTCGCAGACGAGCTCGAGCCTGTAGCCCTCGCTCCGGCCGTCCGAGAGCGCGAGGCCGAGCAGCGCCCGGCGCGCGGGCCCGAGGCCCGAGGCGTCCACCACCGCCCTCTGGTCTCCGGACGCCTCGGCCGTCGCGAGCAGGAGCAGGTGCTCGGTCTCCAGCCCCGTGTCGTCGGTCACCACGACCACACACAGCATCACGGGTCCGCCCTCGGTCTCGATGGCCGTCCAGCGCTCGAGCCGCGCTGACTGCAGGGCGCGGGCCTGCCCCCCGAACCATCGCTGCGCCTGCAGCTGGCGCGGGAGCTGGAACTCCAGCGCGCCGCGCTCCTGCGCGTCGTGCAGGGCGTCCTCCAGTCGCTCATACCGAGCGCTGACGTACAACGTCGGAGTCACGTTCGCTCACTCCTCGGGAATCAGCTCGAACCAGTAGAATATGTGCGGACCGAACGTCAGCAGGTACGGCAGCTCCCCGATCCGCGGGAACCTGACGCGCCCGAACAGCTCCACCGGGTAGCTCCCCTCGAACTCGTGCAGGTCCAGCTCCGCCGCCTGCGAGAAGCGCGAGAGATTACATGCTACCAGTATACGGGTGCTCTCGTGCTCTCGTATGAACGCGAGCACCCGCCGGTTCGTGGGGTGCAGGAAGCGTATCGAGCCCCTGCCGAACACGGGGTACTTTTGGCGGATGCGTATGACCCGCTTGAGCCACTCGAGGAACGAGGTCGGCATCCGCTCCTGAGCCTCGACGTTGATGCCCTCGTAGCCGTACACCGGGTCGCGCACGATGGGCAGGAAGAGCTTCTGCGGGTCGGCGCGCGAGAACCCGGCGTTGCGGTCACCGTTCCACTGCATGGGGGTGCGCACGCCGTCGCGGTCGCCGAGGTAGATGTTGTCGCCCATGCCTATCTCGTCGCCATAGTAGATGACGGGCGAGCCGGGCAGGCTGAACAGCAGCAGGTACATCAGCCGCATGCGCTGGTGGCTGTTGTCGAGCAGGGGCCCGAGCCTCCTGCGGATGCCCAGGTTCAGGCGCATGCGGGGATCCTTCGCGTACTCGTAGTACAGGTAGTCCCGCTCGTCGTTCGTGACCATCTCGAGCGTGAGCTCGTCGTGGTTCCTCAGGAACAGGCACCACTGGCAGTTCTCTGGGATGTCGGGAGTCTGGCGGAGGATGTCGGTGATCGGGTAGCGGTCCTCGCGCCTGAGGGCCATGAACATCCTGGGCATGACCGGGAAGTGGAACGCCATGTGACACTCGTCGCCGTCCCCGAAGTACGGGCGGACGTCGTTCGGCCACTGGTTCGCCTCGGCGAGCAGCATAGTGCCCGGCCAGCGCTCGTCCACGAACCTGCGCAGCTCCTTGAGGAAGGTGTGGGTCTCGGGCAGGTTCTCGCAGTTCGTGCCCTCGCGCTCGTACAGGTAGGGCACCGCGTCCAGCCTCAGCCCGTCCACTCCCATGTCCAGCCAGTAGGCCACGACGTCGAGGATCTCCTGACGGATCCTGGGGTTGTCGTAGTTCAGGTCCGGCTGATGGCTGAAGAACCGGTGCCAGTAGTAGGCCCCGGCCTCATGATCCCAGGTCCAGTTGGACCGCTCGGTGTCGGTGAAGATGATCCTGGCGTCCCTGTACTTCTGGTCCGTGTCGCTCCAGACGTAGTAGTCCCGGTAGGGGGAGTGGGGGTCGCTGCGCGCCTCCTTGAACCACTGGTGCTGATCCGAGGTGTGGTTCAGCACGAGCTCGGTGATCACCCTGAGCCCCCGCCTGTGCGCCTCCTCGAGGAAACACCTGAAGTCGTCTATGGTGCCGTAGTCGGGATGGAGCGACCTGAAGTCGGAGATGTCGTAGCCACCGTCGCGCAGGGGGGAGGCGTAGAAGGGCAGGAGCCAGATGGCGTCCACCCCGAGCTTCTGGATGTAGTCGAGCTTCATAGTGAGCCCGGGGATGTCACCGCTGCCGTCGTCGTTCGAGTCGAAGAAGGATCGGACGCTCACCTCGTAGATGATCGCGTCCTTGTACCAGTCAGGGTATTGAGCGTTGTCTATCATGCGCTCTCGATCCTGAAGATGTGTACCGGCTCGATGGCTGGATCGAGCTTCACGTAGTTGGCGGTGCCGTACCACTGGTAGCTCGCGCCCGTGAGGAGGTCGTGCACCACGTAGCTGCTGCTGGGGCCGATGCCTAGCGCGTCGCCGTCGAGGTACACGGTCGCCTCGTGCCAGGAGAACGGGTCGAGGTTCGCTACGACGAGTATCCTGTTGCTGCCGTCCTCGCTGACCTTGCTATATCCGATCAGGTTCGGGTTGTCGGGGTAGTGGAAGGTCAGGTTGGTGAGCAGCTGCAGCGCCCGGTTCTCCCTGCGTATCTCGTTCACCCTTGCGATGTAGCCGGAGATGTTGCCGGGGACGTTCCAGTCGCGCACCTTGATCTGGTACTTCTCGGAGTCCAGGTACTCCTCGCTGCCCGGGTGGAGGGGAGTGTTCTCGATCAGCTCGAAGCCACTGTAGATGCCGTAGGACGGGGAGAGGGTCGCGGCGAGCGCGAGCCTGACCTTGAACGCCGGCCTGCCCCCGGTCTGGAGGTACTCGGTCAGGATGTCCGGTGTGTTCGCGAAGAAGTTGGGCCGGAGGTACTCCGCCTGCTCGGTGCGCGTGAGCTCGGTCATGTACTGCTCGATCTCCCCGCGGCTGTTGCGCCAGGTGAAGTACGTGTAGGACTGGGTGAACCCGATCTTCGCGAGCAGCTGCAGCCTCTTCGGCCTCGTGAACGCCTCGGAGAGGAAGATCACGTCCGGGTGCTCCCGCCGGACCTCGGAGATGAGCCACTCCCAGAACGCGATCGGCTTGGTGTGGGGGTTGTCCACCCGGAAGATGCGCACCCCGTGCTCGATCCAGTGGAGCAGCACCCGCCTGAGCTCCTCCCACAGCGCCTCGTGCCCCTCGCACCACATGTCGATCGCGACGATGTCCTCGTACTTCTTCGGCGGGTTCTCGGCGTACTTGATCGTGCCGTCGGGCCTGTGACGGAACCACTCCGGGTGCTCGCGCGTGTAGGGGTGGTCGGGCGAGGTCTGGATCGCGAAGTCGAGCGCGACCTCGAGTCCTACAGAGCGCGCGGCCTGGACGAAGTGGTCGAAGTCCTCGATCGTGCCGAGCTCGGGGTTCACGGCGTCGTGCCCTCCGGCCTCGTTGCCGATGGCCCAGGGGCTGCCGGGATCGCCGGGCTGCGCGACGAGCGCGTTGTTCCTCCCCTTGCGGTTCGTCACCCCGATCGGGTGGATTGGGGGCAGGTACACCACGTCGAAGCCCATCTCCCGGATGGCGGGCAGGCGCCTCTCCGCCTCGCGGAAGGTGCCGTGGTCGCCGGGCCTCTCGCCGTACGAGCGCGGAAACATCTCGTACCACGCGCCGAATCGTGCCCGCTCCCGGTCCACGACCACCTCGAGCGTGCGTTCGTACGTCGTGAGGTCGTCCGGCCGGCGGTAGATGGAGACCAGGCGGGCGAGCTCGGGGTCGAGGGCGACCCGGACCTGATCCTGCTGTGAGCCCGCGCTGCGTATCCTGTCGGCGTAGTTACGCAGCGCCTCGGCTATCCCGGGCTCAGAGTAGGAGGCCACGTCCTCGACGATCTGTATGCCCTCGAGGAGCTCGGAGGCGACGTCCCGTCCCACGGCCACCTTCCGCTCGAGCTCCTGCATCCAGCTTCGGTACGCGTCGGTCCAGACGGCGACCGTGTACCCGGTCGTGCCAACCACATCGAGGGGCACCTCGGCGGACCACTCGTCATCGTCGTAGGAGTAGCTCATCGGCACGGTGCGCCATTCCTCGTCGGCGGGGGTCCTGTAGAGCACCTCCGCGGCGAGCACATCGTGCCCGTCCTTGACGATGTCCGCGGTCACGCGGAGGCGGTCGCCCACGATGCGCTTGATGGGCATCCGCCCGCAGCTGATCTGTGGCCGGACCTCGGTGATGTAGATCCTGGGCAAGCTCGATATCTTCTTCGTCATACCCCAAAGCTCTTCGTGCTACTGCCTCACCACGACGGCCCCGGGTGACGTCGGCAGTTCCGGGACCGCGCGTATATTATCAAAATGGCTCGCTCAGTTTCAGGTCGGGATGCGACCGGCGTCGAGGTCTCGACCATCAGCCTGCCGAGGGCACCTGGAACCTCCGGGTAACACCGTATCCGGCATAATGGTGGGGGCGCACGTGAGGGGAGGATGATGCTTGCGCGCTCTCATCGAGCTTCGGAACGTCGACGTAACTCTCAGGGGCCATCGGGCGCTCGAGGGCGTGAGCTGGTCCCTTCGCCACGGCGAGCACTGGGCGGTGCTGGGGGCCAACGGCGCGGGGAAGAGCACGCTCCTCCAGGTGGTGTGCGGCCACCTCTGGCCGGACGGCGGTCGCGAGCAGCGCGCCTACCGCTTCGACGGGGAGGAGAGCACGAGCCCGGTCGACGGCCGCAGACGCACGGCTATCGTCTCGGCGGAGCGGCAGGCGCGATACTCATGGTACGAGTGGCGGCTGACCGGTCGGGATGTCGTCCTCACGGGCTTCTTCGATTCGGATCTGTTGAACCAGCCCCCGACGCCCGAGCAGGAGCGGCGGGCCGACGCACTCATAGAACAGCTCGGCATCGGTAATCTGGCCCGCAGAGCGGTGCGGCAGATGTCGCAGGGAGAGCTGCGCAAAGTGCTGATCGCACGGGCGCTGGTGGGCCAGCCGCGGGTGCTCGCGCTCGACGAGGTGTGCGCGGGGCTGGACGTCCGCTCCCGCGGCGACGTGCTCGGGATGCTCGAACGGGCCGCGCTCGCCGGGGCGCAGCTCGTGCTTACCTCCCACAGGCCCGAGGAGCTGCCCGGCTGCCTCACGCACGTGCTGTGCCTCGCTCGAGGCAGGGTGGCCTGGCAGGGCCGGCGGGAGGATCTCCCCACCGGGGTCGCTCGGTCCCTCGGCGCGATCGAGGGAGCTTCTCCGCACCCGATCAGTAGCCTTCCAACGTCGAAGCCGATGCACCGCGATGGAAGAGAGCCTCTGATCCGGATCGTGCGGGCCGACATCTCGCTGGAAGGCGGGCGCGCGCTGCGCGACGTGAACTGGGAGGTGTGCGCGGGGGAGCACTGGATGGTCGTGGGCCCGAACGGTGCGGGCAAGAGCTCCCTCCTACGATTGATCCTCGGCGACCTGCATCCGGTGTACGGGGGCGAGGTCCGAAGGTTCGGACTCGGCGAGCGCTCGAGCATCTGGGAGGCCAGGCGGCAGATAGGGTACGTCGCTGCGGAGCTTCAGGACAGGTACCGGCGCGCCATCACTGTGCGCGAGGTCGTCGCCTCGGGCTTCGAGTCGAGCGTGGGGCTCGTGGGACAGGTGTCGCCCGAGCGGTGGGACAGGGTTGATGTGGTGATCTCAGAGCTCGGGCTGAGCGATCTCGCCGGACGGCCGTTCGAGCGCCTGTCCTACGGTCAGAAGCGGAGGGCACTGCTCGCTCGTGCGCTGGTCCACCGTCCGAGGCTGCTGCTCCTGGGCGAGCCCTTCGACGGCCTCGATGCTACATCCCGGCGCGAGTTTACCGACCACATCCAGAGAGCGGCGCTGGAGGGCGCGACGGTCGTGCTCGTGAGCCATCACGAGACGGACGCTATGCCGATCATCTCGCACAGGCTGGTGCTGCGGGACGGCTCGGTGGTCGCGCGGGAGCACAAGCGCCACGCCCCGGAGCCCGAAGCTGCCGATGTGAGGAGGGCGAAGGGTTGAGGCGGGTCCGCGCGCTGGTCTTCGACTTCGACGGCCTGATCCTCGACACCGAGACGCCCGAGTTCGAGGTCTGGCGGGAGCTGTTCGCCGAGCACGGGGTCGAGCTGGAGTTCGAGCGCTGGGCCGCGGTGATCGGCCGATCCGACGGCGTGTTCGATCCGTACGCCGAGTACGCGAGGATCGCGCCCGAGCCGGTGGACCTGGACGAGCTCCGCGCCCGGAAGCGCGGACGGGTGCTCGGGACGATCCACCTGCTGGATGCGCTGCCCGGCGTGCGCGAGTACGTGGCGGACGCCCGGCGGCTCGGGCTCGGCCTCGCTGTGGCGTCGAGCTCGTCGCGCGAGTGGGTGGAAGGGCACCTGGATCGGCTTGGCCTGCTCGATGCCTTCGACTTCGTCTCCTGCGCCGACGCACACCACCCGAGCAAGCCGGACCCGGCGGTGTACCTGAGAGCGCTCGCGGAGCTCGGCGTGAGCGCCGAGGAAGCCATCGCGATCGAGGACTCGCCGAACGGCATCCAGGCGGCCAAGGCCGCCGGGCTGTTCTGCGTCGTGGTGCCGAACCAGCTCACCAGCCGCCTCTCCGTGGATCGCGCCGACCTGCGGCTGAGCTCCCTCTCGGAGCTCCCGCTCGAGGCGCTGGTGGACTTCGTGGAGCGCGGGCGCGTCGCCACTACCAGGTGACCAGGGCCCTGTGGCCCATCCGGAAGAGCCGGCAGCCCTCTGCGGGGTCGCGGAGCGGGAAGCGAGGCGTCGCGGTGGGCGCTCGTCGGACCTTTCAAGCTGACCGCCCCTCCTTTACTCTTGAGGGCGGAGAGTTGAAGGAGGGTTTGACTTGCCAGCGGAGTTCGTGCACCTGCACCTCCATTCCGATTACTCGCTGCTCGACGGGATGGGGAAGATCAAGGACTACGTGAGCCTGGCGAAGAGCCACGGGATGAGCGCCCTCGCGCTCACCGACCACGGAGCGATGTACGGCGCGCTCGAGCTGTACACGACCGCGCGAGCGGAGGGCATCAAGCCGATCGTCGGCTGTGAGCTGTACGTGGCGCCCCGGTCCAGGTTCGACAAGTCCGGCAGGACGGACGCCGACTACGCGCACCTCGTCGTGCTCGCCCGCAACTACGAGGGCTACCAGAACCTCCTCAAGCTGGTCAGCCTCGCGAACCTGGAGGGCTACTACTACAAGCCGCGCGTGGACCACGAGCTCCTCGAGAGGTACTCGAAGGGCCTGATCATCACCTCCGCCTGCATCGGTGGAGAGGTGCCGAAGCTCCTGCTCCAGGGTGACGAGAAGGGCGCGAGGGAGCTGGCGGACAAGTATAGGTCCATCGTCGGGCGCGACAACTACTTCATCGAGATCCAGGAGCACCCCTTCGAGGAGCAGCAGGTCGCGAACCGGAAGCTGATTGAGCTGGCCCGCGACATGGAGATCCCGCTCGTCGCGACCTGCGACGTCCACTACCCCCGGCAGGAGGACGCGGAGATCCAGGACATCCTGCTCTGCGTCCAGACGGGCCGCATGGTGAGCGACGAGAACCGCATGCGTATGGCCTCCGACACCAACTACATGCGCCCGCCCGAGGAGATGGCGAGGATCTTTGGCGAGGTGCCGGAGGCGCTGAGTAACACGCTGCGAATCGCAGAGATGTGCGACCTCGAGATCCCGATGGGCAAGTGGATCCTGCCCCACTACGAGGTCCCGCCCGGATACACCCCCTCTGAGTACCTCCGTAGGCTGTGCGAGGAGGGCATCGGCAAGCGCTACGAGCGCGAGACGCCAGAGGTCCGCGAGAGGCTCGAGTACGAGCTGAGCGTGATCGAGCAGAAGGGCTACGTCGCGTACTTCCTGATAGTGCAGGACTTCGCGAACTGGTCGCGACAGCAGGGGATCGCGATCACGACCAGGGGCTCGGCGGCGGGCAGCCTGGTGTCGTACCTGCTCGGGATCACCAGCGCCGACCCGCTGGTGTACAAGCTGCCGTTCGAGAGGTTCCTGAACCCCTACAGGCCGTCGCCGCCCGACATAGACATGGACTTCGAGGACAGCCGCCGCGAGGAAGTGATCCAGTACGTGGCCGAGAAGTACGGCCAGGACAAGGTGGCCCAGATCATCACCTTCGGCACGATGGAGGCCCGCGCCGCGGTGCGCGACGTCGGCCGTGTGCTGGGGATCAGCTACGGCGACTGCGACTCGGTAGCGAAGATGATCCAGCCCGGATGGAGCATCGCGACCGCGCTGGAGAGCTCCGCGGCGCTGCGGGAGTGGTACGAGAAGGATCCCGCCATCCACAAGATGCTCGACGTGGCGGCCCGGCTCGAGGGGGTCACCCGCCACGCCTCCACCCACGCCGCGGGGGTGATCATCTCTCGTGAACCGATCACGAACTACGCGCCGGTACAGAACGACGCGAGCGGCAGCAAGCCGCTCATCCAGTACGACATGCGGATGGCCGAGGCGATCGGCCTGCTCAAGATGGACTTCCTGGGGCTGGCCAACCTCTCGATCCTGGGCCGCGCGGTGAAGATCATCAAGCGCACCCGCGGCATAGAGCTCGACCTGGACAGGCTGCCTCTGGACGACGCAAAGACTTACGAGCTCCTGTCCAGTGGCGAGACGACGGGGGTGTTCCAGCTGGAGTCGGCGGGCATGCGGCGGTACGTCAAGGACCTGAAGCCGACGAACATCTACGACCTCGCTGCGATGATCAGCCTGTACCGGCCGGGGCCTATGGAGAACATCCCCCACTACATCGCGCGCAAGCACGGCACCGAGCCCGTCGAGTACCTGGTGCCGCAGCTCGAGCCGATCCTCCGCGACTCGTTCGGCGTGCTCGTGTACCAGGACGACATCCTGCTCATCTCGATCGAGCTGGCCGGCTACACGTGGGAGGAGGCCGACAAGCTCCGCAAGGCGGTGGGCAAGAAGATCAAGTCCGAGCTCGAGGCCCAGCGGGCGAAGTTCGTCAAGGGGTGCCAGGAGCACGGCGGGCTCACGAAGGACCAAGCGGCGGCCTTGTGGGAGTGGATGGAGCCGTTCGCCCGCTACGGCTTCAACAAGGGGCACGCCGCGGCCTATGCCCTCGTGGCTTACCAGACCGCGTACCTCAAGGCGAACTACCCCTCCGAGTACATGAGCGCGTTCCTCACGGTGGGCATGGGCAACGCCGAGAAGATCGCCTCGGGGATCGCCGAGTGCAGGCGGATGGGGATCGAGGTGCTGCCGCCGGACATCAACCACAGCCACGAGGGCTTCGAGCTCGAGCCCGAGGCAGCCCAGGGTGACGGCCCGGTGCCAATACGCTTCGGGCTCGCCGCGATCAAGAACGTGGGCAGCGGCCCGATCCGCGCGGTCCTCGAGGCCCGGGAGGGCCTGCCCGACAAGCGCTTCAAGTCGCTGGACCACCTGTGCCGCACCGTGGACACCCGCCTGGTCAACCGGCGGGTGCTCGAGAGCCTGATCAAGGCGGGGGCGTGCGACGAGTTCGGGAAGCGCGCGCAGCTGCTCGCGTCCGTCGAGGAGGCCTTGGCGCTCGGGCAGCGTGCGCAGAGGGCAAGCGGCGCGGGCCAGCTCAGCATGTTCGGAGGCGAGACGAGCGCGGAGGAGTTCGTGCCCACCATGACCCTCCCGGACGCTGAGGAGGCGCCGCGCGAGCAGCTGCTCGCCTGGGAGAAGGAGATGCTCGGAGTGTACCTCGCCGATCACCCCCTCACGGCCGCGCTCGACAACGGCAGCAGGGGCGAGGACCTCTACCTGCTCTCGGACCTCTCGCGGGAGATGCTCGGCCAGACGGTGAGGACGATCGGTATGCTCACCGCGTCGCGCGTGCTCACGACGAAGAAGAAGGACGCGATGCTCGTCGCGAAGCTCGAGGACCTGACGGGCAAGATGGACTTCGTGGTCTTCCCGAAGGTGTACGAGGCGCACCGCGAGCTGCTCAAGGACGACGCGATCCTCGAGGTGGAGGGGAAGCTCGACGAGCGAGGAGACAGCCTCCAGCTGGTGTGCGAGTCGGTCAGGCCGTACAGCGCGAACCCCGAGGAGGAGGCACGGGACGAGCCCGCTCCCGAGGAGACGCCCGCGCAGGCCGGCGACGGCGAGGCGCGCGACGCGAACAAGGTGTTCGAGGTGCGCATAATGCTGCCCACGACCGAGGACGTGGATGCCGACATCGAGCGGATGCAGATGCTGTACGAGCTACTGAGCTCGTCAAGATATCGCGGGGAGGACAGGGTGAGCATCCAGCTCGCGGTGGGCGGCAGGTCCATCGTGGTTCAGCCGGGCAGCCTCGACGTGCGGATGTCCGCGACGCTCGAGGCTGAACTGGAGGCGCTGCTCGGCGGCCGCCGCTGGCGGATGATCGAGGCATCGAGTCCGAACGGCCGTCATCGCGTGGCGTGAGGGGGCACGGCTCACCGCCGGCTGCGCTTCCGGCGGGCCAGCAGGCCCTGCAGCGGCAGGGTGTTCAGCACGCGGTCCGGCGCTGTCCAGGCGCGCTGCGCGATCGCGGTGGCGTACACCACGTTGTCGAGCCCCTCGACCGAGTGGGCGTCGCTGTCCAGGCTGAGCGTGCAGCCGACCTCGAGCGCCCGGCGGGCGTGGGCGTCCCTGAGGTCTAGGCGCGCGGGGTCGCCGTTGATCTCGAGCGCCGTGCCGGTCTTCGCCGCCTCCCGATACAGGGCCTCGAGGTCGAAGTCGCCTCCGGCCCGGCCGCCGACTATGCGGCCGGTGGGATGCGCGAGCACGTCCACGAGCGGGTGGCGGATCGCCGAGAGCGCCCGCGCGGTGACCCTCTCCCGCCCCTGCCTCAGGCCGCTGTGCACGGAGGCCACGACCAGGTGGAGGCGCTCGAGCACGTCGTCGGGGAGGTCGAGTCGCCCGTCGCCCCTGACCTCCAGCTCCACTCCCTGCAGCACCCGGAAGGGGGCGAGCTCGCGGTTCAGCTCGTCTATCTCCTCGCGCTGCCGGGCGAGCCGCTCCGGCGTGAGGCCGTTCGCGACGCCCAGGCTCTGGGAGTGGTCCGTGATGCACACGTACTCGTAGCCGCGGTCCCGGGCCGCGAGCGCCATCTCCCGGATCGTGCGCTTGCCGTCGCTCCAGTCCGAGTGCACGTGCAGGTCGCCCCTGAGGTCGGAGACCTCTACGACCCGAGGCAGCTTGTGCCTGAGCGCGAGGTCTATCTCGTCGCCACCCGAGCGCATCGTCGGGGGGATCGGCTGCATCCCGAGGAATCCGTAGACCTCCTCCTCGGTCGCGCAAGCGACGAGCCGGTCTCCCCTCCTGAAGCCGTACTCGCTCATGCTCGCGCCCCTCGCGAGCGCGAGGTCGCGGAGGCGGATGTCGTGGTACTTGTTGCCGGTGACGTGGCACAGGAGCGACCCCCAGTGCCTTCGGGGAAGCACCCACAGGTCCGCCGCGACGTTGCTCCGCAGCAGCACCCTGCAGCGGTTCGGTCCCCTCATCTCCGTGCGCGCCACCTGAGGCAGGCTCACGAACGCCCGCACGACCGCCTCCGGGTCCTCTGAGGCCGCGACCAGGTCCAGGTCGCCGATCGTCTCCTCGAACCGCCTCACGCTGCCGGCGAACTCGACCTCCTCCAGGCCGGGCGCGCTATCCCGGAGCGCGCTGATCAGCTCGAGCCCGGCCTCTCGCGCGGAGCCGAGGGGCACGCGCTCGTCCGGCGGGCGCATCGAGGCGAGCCCGGCCACGATGCGCTCCAGCCCCTTCTGCCCGAGCCCCGAGAGCCTCCGGATGCTCCCGTCCTCCACCGCCTGTCGGAGCGCGACGAGGCTGTCTATGCCGAGCTCTTTGTACATCTGGCGCGCGCGCTTCGGACCGACGTCGGGCACGGTGAGAAGCTCGGCGACGGTCGGCGGATACTCCGCCTGCACCTCGTCCAGCAGCTTGAACGAGCCGGTCTCGTACAGGTCGTCGATCTTCTGCGCGATGGCCCTGCCGACCCCCGGCACCTTCTCCAGCTCGCCGCGCTCGCGGACGTCGGCGAGGCTCTCCGGGAGGTTGCGGATGCTCTCGGCGGCCTTGCGGTAGGCGGCCACCTTGTAGACCGTCTCGCCTCTGATCTCCAGCAGGTCCGCCAGTCGCTCGAACGTCGCGGCGACCTGGACGTTGCTCAGCTCTCCGGGCACGGAACTTGCCCCTTCCGTCTTCGAAATGAATCCAGTAACGAATCTGGTTTCGTAAAGCTCTGATATAATACTCTAACGCTCGCTTAACCTGAACCTGCTTCAGCTGCAAAGGAAAAGAGTTGAACGATCTCGCCGGCGTCGCGGATAGGGTCGTGCAGAACGTGGAGCGCGTGATCGTCGGCAAGCACGCCGAGGTGGAGCTTGCCCTGATCGCCCTCCTGAGCAAGGGTCACGTGCTGATCGAGGACGTGCCGGGCGTCGGCAAGACGGTGCTGGCCAAGTCCCTCGCCAGGTCGCTCGGGTGCAGCTTCAAGCGCATCCAGTTCACCCCCGACCTGCTTCCGAGCGACGTGACCGGAGTCTCCATCTACAACCAGAAGAGCGGGGAGTTCGAGTACCGCGCGGGGCCGATCGCGGCGAACGTCGTGCTCGCGGACGAGATCAACCGCGCCACCCCCAAGACGCAGTCGGCCCTCCTGGAGGCGATGGAGGAGCGACAGGTGACGGTGGATGGCATCACCCACCCGATGTCGGAGCCGTTCATCGTGATGGCGACGGAGAACCCGATCGAGTACGAGGGCACCTTTCCCCTGCCCGAGGCCCAGCTCGATCGCTTCCTGATGCGCCTCGCGCTCGGCTATCCCGCGCGGGGCGACGAGGTCTCGATCCTGCAGCACCAGCAGCGGCGCCACCCCCTGGAGGACATAGATCAGGTGGTGGACGTCGCGGAGCTCGTGGCGGCCCAGCAGGCGATACGCGAGGTGTACGCGGACCCGCTCGTGAGCGAGTACATCGTGAACGTCACGGCCGCGACCCGCGAGAACGAGGACGTGTACCTCGGCGCGAGCCCGCGCGGCTCGCTGGGGCTGTACCGCGCCTCGCAGGCCAGGGCCGCGATGCACGGGCGGGAATACGTGACTCCGGACGACGTCAAGGCGCTGGCGAGCGTGGTGCTGGCCCATCGGGTGATAGTCAACACCGGCGCGCGGATGCGACAGGTCACCCCCGAGAGCGTGGTCTCGGACGCGCTGGAGCGCGTCCCCGTGCCGGGCTCGCGCGCCGTGGCTCGGTAGCAGGGACGCTGCGGGGGATGAACCCGGTCGCGATACTCCTCCTGGCGGTAATCATCGGGATCAGCGCGGTCGCCACCGGCTGGCGGCTGCTCTTCCAGCTGTGCTGGCTGCTCCTGGCGGTGCTGATCTTCTCGTACCTGTGGTCGCGCATCGCCTTCTGGAGGCTCTCGATCCTGCGCGAGATCCCTGAGCTGCGCCTGCAGGTCGGCCAGACGCTGCGCGAGTGGCTCGTGCTGCGCAACCCCTCGTTCCTGCCCAAGCTGTGGATCGAGGTGCGCGACGGCGGCACGCTGCCGAACCGTCAGGTGGGCAGCGTGCTGAGCATCCCCTCCCGCGCCGAGCGCCGGTGGAGGCGCCGGACGCTCTGCACCGCGCGCGGGCTGTACCATCTCGGCCCGCTTACCATCTCCGCGTCCGACCCTTTCGGGCTGTTCACGCGCGAGATCGAGGCAGGCGAGAGGTTCGACCTGCTGGTGTACCCTCAGATCGTCGAGCTCAGGGAGTTCCCCCTGCCCGCCCTCGAGCTGCCGGGCGGCACCGTCACCCGCCGTCGCTCGTTCCAGTCCACGCCGAACGTCACCACCGTCAGGGACTACCTGCCCGGCGACAGCCTGAACCGGGTCAGCTGGAGGGCGACCGCGCACCATCAGAAGCTGATGGTGAAGGAGTTCGACCTCGATCCCGTGGCGGACGTCTGGATAGTGCTGGACCTCGACCGCAGGCTGCACGCGCCGAAGGCTACGCCCGATCGCTCGGTCGAGCCCGATGGCCGGCGACACTACCTGAACTCGAGCGTCGAGTACAGCGTCACGATCGCCGCCACGGTCGCGTCCTACATGCTCGAGCGCGGACGAAGCGTGGGGCTCCTGACGTGGTCGGGGGAGCGGCAGGTGCTGCCGCCCGAGCGCGGCAGCAGGCAGCTCTGGAAGATCCTCGAGGTGCTCGCAGTGGCGCACGAGTCGCAGACGCCCCCGCTGAGGGACGTGCTCGCCTCCCACCAGCAGTTCTTCGCAGGGAACCATTCCCTGCTCGTCATAACTCCGGACATCACGGGTCGGTGGCTTTCCGGGGTGGACCTGGCCCCCGGCTACAACGCGCCCGTCACGGCGATCTTCGTGGACGCCCGCAGCTTCGACTCGCGGCTGCCGCTGCTCAGGCCGGACGGCGCCGGGCGCACGGGCAGACTGCGAGAGTTCTGGGTCCGCAACGGCGACGACATCAGGGACAGGCTCGAGTCCGGAGTCGACAGCCGCGCGGTGGTGGTTGCTGAAGGCAGAGGAGGTGTGCGATGAGGGCGCGGCTCGAGTCATCCAAGCTGGTGACCGTGTTCCTGCTGTTCGTCGTGCTCGGCAGCCTCGCGAGCTCCGTGGCGCAGGCCAAGTGGACCGACGGGCTCGATCTGCTGATGCCGCTGGCGCTGCTTGGCGTGATCGTGGGGACGCTGCTGGCGGGCACCAGGCTGACCGCGACGAAGGCCCACGTGGCCGGCCTGCTGGGCGGCTTCCTGCTGGTGCTGTGGATGACGAGCCGGCTGATCCCGCCCGACGAGTCGCCGGGAGAGTCGAGGCTCGGGCTGCTGTGGCAGCGGTTCACCGACTGGCTGTCGGTGGTGGTTCACGGGGGCAGCAGCTACGATCAGCTGCTGTTCGTGCTCACGATGGGGTTCATCGTGTGGCTGCTGGCGTACGACAGCGCCTGGTTCGTGTTCCGCTACGGCTGGGTGTGGTGGTCGGTGCTGCCTACCGGCCTGGTGATGCTCATCAACCTCGGGTACTCCCGCTATCCGGACAACGGGCCGTTCATCGCGTTCCTGATCGCCTCGATGCTGCTGATGGTGCAGTCGCACGTCGCTCGCAAGCAGGCCAGCTGGCGGCGGGACGGGCTCGGCCACGAGAGCGGCCTCGCCTCGAAGGCCCTCCTCCTCGGGGGTGTCGTCTCGATACTGCTGATCATCATCGCGTGGCACGGTCCGAGCCACAGCCTGGCGGCGAGCGTGCACCGCGCGATCAAGGCCGCCCAGGAGCCGTGGAAGCAGGTCGAGAGCAAGTGGCAGGACGCCTTCGCCTTCCTGTACCCGTCCTCCAACAACGGAGGCGGCTTCGGAGCTATCGGCGGGGGCTTCACGAGCTTCTCCGACAGCTTCAACCTCGGCGGACCGCTGAACCTGGGCAACCAGCCGGTGTTCAGCGCCACCGGCCTGGCGCCGGGCCAGTACTGGCGCAGCGTCGCCTTCGACAGGTACACGGGACGCTCGTGGCAGTCGGCCAATCAGCACGACCCACAGGACGTCGCGGTCGTGCGCGGCCGGAACCTGGACTCCAAGGAGTACGACTCCCACCTGCCCGACGGGTTCGAGAAGGCCCAGCAGAAGGTCACGGTGCTGATGCCGATCGGGCGGACGATATTCGCGGGAGACCGCCCGGTCTCGGTGGACCGCACGGCCGTCTGGCAGGTGAGGCAGGTGACGCGCGAGGGCCAGCTCCCGGTGAAGGGCAAGCTCAGCCCGGATGTGAAGGAGGCGGGCGGCCCCGAGCTCGAGAGGGTCCGCGAGCTGATCCGCACGGTGGGCACGAAGAACCTCGACTACGCCTCGGCGTACGCCGTGCGCCTCAGACTGATGCCCGTCAAGCCCCATAGGACGAAGATCGAGTGGATAGGCTACGGCGGGCTGCAGAGCGAGACCGTGACGGAGTACCCGCCGCCGCAGCTTCCGGCCCTGGACCAGAAGCAGGTCGAGGCGTTCAACAAGCTGCAGGCCGCCTTCCGCAAGCTCGAGCAGCACGGCTTCCTGGCCCACTTCACCCATACGAAGGGCAAGGCCGTCATCGAGTACCTCTTCGATCAGACGATGCCCGAGGACGTGATAGACGTGACCTCGGCCCCGCCGCTTAGGAAGGGCTCCACCTACACGGTGAGGTCGGTCATCCCCAGCCCGACGGACTCCCAGCTCAACCGGGACGACGCCCCGGCGCCCGCGTGGGTGCGCGAGGAGTACCTGCAGCTCCCGCCGACCGTGCCCGACCGGGTGCGGCGGCTGGCCCTGGAGATTACCCGGGGGGCGAAGACGAAGCACGAGAAGGCGAGGGCGATCGAGGCTTACCTGCGCAAGCTGAAGTACGACACGGACATGCCTCCGACCCCGCCTGGGCAGGACTTCGTGGACTACTTCCTGTTCCACCAGAAGCGCGGCTACTGCACCTACTACGCCTCGGCGATGGTCGTGATGCTTCGGGAGCTCGGCATCCCGGCGAGGGTGGTCACGGGGTTCGCTCCGGGGCAGTACAACACGCAGACCGGGAAGTACGTCGTCACCGAGGCCCAGGCCCACGCCTGGCCGCAGGTGTACTACGACAAGTACGGCTGGGTGAACTACGAGCCGACCCCGATCCGGGCGCCGGTGATGCGCGGAGTGCCCCAGCCGGGCAAGACCTCGACCAAGCCGAGCACGCAGGCATCGCTGAACGGGCGCTACGGCATCTCGCAGCCGTGCGTGCGCTTCGACATCACGAACTACTGCCACCAGCCGATAGGTACGGGAGGTGCGGTCCAGCAGCAGTCCGGCCCGCCCGCGGTGCTCGTGGCGCTAGGGGGGCTGGTGGGCGGTCTGGCGTTGCTGTGCGGTCTGACGCTGCTGTTGCTGAGGCTGCGCCTGCGCGGGCTGAGCGGCGCGCGCAGGCAGTACGCGAAGCTGCTGCACCTGGGCATGGCGCTCGGGGTGAGCCACCCGGCGAGCCAGACGCCCACCGAGTACGGCCGGAGCCTGGCGGTGACGATCCCGAGCGCCGACCGCTCGATCAGCAGTATCACCAGCCAGTACGTGGCCGAGGTGTTCGGCAGGCGTCGCGGTGATGGGGTGCTGCTCGGGACCGAGTGGAACACGGTGATGTCGCAGGCGATCCGGCGCGCACCTTCCCGCGCGCTGGAGCTGGTGCGCGCGTTCAGGCGCCGCCGACTGGCGAGGCGTCTCTCGGAGCGCTGAGCGGGCGGCTACCCCCGCTCGTGCTGCTTGCGCTGCTTGTAGTACTTCTTCGTCTTGGGCAGGGGGCGCGATTCCATCGCCTCGCGCTCCCTCGCGGTCTCCTGGCGCGCCTCCTCCAGCTCCGCCTCGAGGCCGACGAGGTCGTCGTAGATGCCGACGTCCCGGCTCGCCTCGGGCGTCCGCATCAGCCGATGCAGCACCTTGAGCGGGCTGCTGTGCTCGCTGCCGCCCACCTGTTCGGCCATCTGGAGGTACTTGTCCACCATCGCCAGCGTCCCGGGCCTGGCGTGCCTGGCCGCGAGCCTCTGCCGCAGGTTGATCATGCTGTCGGCTATGTTCATCCCTCTCTCCCGCGCTTAGCCTCCGGCCCATCCCAGGGGCATGGCCATTCTAGCAGGATCAGGAGGCCGCGGGCCCGGTCGCGAGGTCCAGGAGCAGGTGCGTCAGGAGCGCGGTCCGCTCGACGACGCTCGGAATGTATAGCCTCTCCTCGGGGCTGTGCTTGCCGAAGCCCAGAGGGCCGAGACCGTCGAGCACCGGAGTACCGGCTGCCGAGATGTGGTTCGCGTCCGAGCCGCCTCCCGACTCGGCGCCCCCCAGCTCGAGGCCGAGGCTTGAGGCCACCGACCTGGCGCGGTCGAGCAGGTGCTCGTTCCGCTCGTTGCGCTCCATCGGCGGGAAGCAGTTCCGGGAGGCAAGCTCGATCCGGGTGTCCGGCACGAACGGCTCGGACACGATCTGCTCCAGCCTGCGCTCGAGCTCCTCGCGCGCGGCGAGCGTGCGCACTCGCACGTCCACCTCGCAGGTCGCGAGGTCCGCCACGACGTTCGGACGCGTGCCGCCGCGCACCGTGCCGACGTTCACCGTGGTGCCCTCGCTCAGCCCGTCGAGCGAGGCGATGCGCACGATCTTCTCCGCGATCTCGTGGATCGCGCTGCGTCCCTTCTCGGGCTCGACCCCCGCGTGCGCGCTGCGCCCGTGGACGGTGAGGGTGTAGTCGTACACGCCCTTGCGCCCGACGACGAGGGAGCCGTCCTCAAGCGCGCCCTCGAGCACGAGCGCGGCGGTCGCTCCCTCGCACTCGCGATCTATCGCCTCGGTCGAGGACGGCGAGCCGATCTCCTCGTCCGGGTTCAGGAAGAGCACGACCTCTCCGAAGCCTCGCGCACCCGCCTGCCGCAGGGCGCGGATGGCGTACAGCCCGGCGAGGACCCCGCCCTTCATGTCGGCCGCGCCCGGCCCGTGTGCGTAGTCGCCCTCAATGTAGAACGGTCGCTCTGCCGCCGTCCCGTCCGGGTAAACGGTGTCCATGTGGCCGACCATCACGATCTTGGAGTCGCCATCGCCCTGCAGCCGGGCGACGAGGCTGTCGCCGTACACATCGTTCGGCAGGCGCTGCACCTCGCAGCCGGAGGCCCGGAGCCTGTACTCCATCTCGCCGGCGACGGCGTCCACCCCCGCCTTGTTGTGGCTGCCGCTGTCTATGCTTACCAGCTCGTGGAGGTCCGCGAGGTACTCGGCCAGCGCACCCTCGAGGTAGCTCCTGATCGGATCGCTCTGCATGGCCCGAATGTTCCTTTCAATCCGCTCCCGCAAGATCAGCAGACGTGCTCAGTCTACCAGAGCGCGACGGACCAGGTCCGTGTTCGAGACGAGCCATCCGGCCCGACCGACGTGCGGCTCCCACTCCAGCGTCTGGCCGACCGGGTCGGGAAGGTATCCCGCCTCGGCGATCCAGTACAGGGGCACGCGCGCCATCTCGTACGGCAGGGACTCGAGCTCCGCCTCGGTCACGCTCGGGGCCACGGCCTCGGCGTATCGCCACAGGGGCTCGCGGGCCAGCGCCGTCCGGTCGAAGTCGCCCAGCCGGTCGAGCGCGAAGTACAGCCCGTACGCCACGTCGAACGCGCGCTCGCGCTCGTCCGCGAAGTCGAAATCCACCACCGCGGCGATCCGGGAGCCGCGCACGAGCAGGTTGCCGGGGCCGTAGTCCCCGTGCACCAGCCCCCTCGGCAGGCGTCGCCCGACCCCGTGCCAGTGCTCCGCCAGGCGCCCGAGGACCTCTCTGGCTCGATTTCGCGCGCTCAGCGCCCGGTCGTAATCGGGATGGCCCGGGCGGGACCGGAACTCCGTCTCCGTCTCGTCGAGCATCCGGATCGCCTCGACCGGATCGGCGTAGCTGCTGACGGGCGCCGGGACGACCTCGACATCGAGGAGCGCGAGGCTCGAGTGCAGCCGCCCGAGCAGCCCGAAGGCGTCCCCGACCTCGCCCCACGAACCCACTGTGCGGTCGTGCGGCACGTACTCGACGACCTCGACCAGGCGATCTCTCACCCTCGTCCACGACCTGCCGCCCGGCCTGGAGATCACCCGGGGCACCGGCAGCCCGAGCGCGCGGAGTTGTGCCATCACGTCGTGGACGAACTCGAGCCGCTCGGGAGTCGTCCACGGCCTGTGGACGCGGACGAGCACCTCGCCACGTCCCGTGCTCGCGGCGACCACGCCGTTCACCGCCCCTCCGAGCGGTCGGGTGCGCTCCGCGCTTAGCGCGAGCCCGTACTCCTCGGCGATGTGCGCGAGGTCCGCGGCGGTCGGGAGCATCCGTGGCCCTACCGGCACAGTGCGCCCGAGGGATGTGATGTGGGCCGGTTCCTGCTGCATCCTCATTGTGCTCCCCGGCTGATAGTATGCTCGGTGGCAGGGCTGGCAGTCCAGTCTGCGGAGGCAAGCTGATGACGGTATCGGTGTGGCAGGACAAGAGCGGCGCGCGGCACCTCGCAGCGGACGTGGCGGTGGTCGGCGCGGGCGTCGTGGGATCGTACCTGGCACTCGCGCTCACGAGGCGCGGGCTGGACGTGGTCGTCCTCGAGATGCGCTTTCCCGCCTCCGGCGCGACCGGACGCAACGCGGGGATGGTGCTTACGGGCACCGGCGAGTACTACCACACGGCCGCGGAGCGCCACGGGCGCGAGCGCGCGAGGGCGATCTGGCGGGCAACGGTCGAGAACCGCGAGGCGACCAGGCGGCTGCACGACGAGCTGGGGCTCGCCTACGATGCCTGCGGCTCCCTGCGCCTGGCGGTCAGCGAGGAGGAGGCGCGGGATCTGGCGCTCGCCCACGAGCAGATGAGGGCCGACGGCCTCGAGGGCGTGCTGCACGAGGGCGATCCGCTGAACCGCGGGTTCCTCGCGGCGCTCGAGCAGCCGAAGGACCTCGGCATCAACCCGGTCGCGTTCGTCGAGGCGATGCTGAAGGCGTCGGGCGCGCACGTCGTCGAGGACTGCGAGGTGTTCGACCTCGCGGCGGAGGGATACGGGGTGGTGCTGCGCTCCAGGCTCGCGACCGTCCGCGCCGGCGTGGCGATGCTCGCCACGAACGCCTACTCCCCGCTGCTCCATCCGTTCTTCCGCGCGCTGATCGCTCCGACGCGGGGACAGGTGCTCGTCAGCGCGCCAGTGCCGCGGGTGATCGAGACACTCTGCTACGCGAACTACGGCTACGAATACTTCCGGCAGCTTCGGGACGGCCGGATGCTCGTGGGTGGATGGAGGCAGCGGTACGCGGACGTCGAGGTGGGCTACGCTGACGAGGTCACGCCCGGGGTACAGGCCGGGCTGGAGGGCTTCCTGCGCGAGCGCTTCCCCGAGCTGGGCGCGGGGGTGGAGCGGAGGTGGTCGGGCGTAATGGGCTTCTCGCGCACGGGGCTCCCGATCGTCGGGCAGCTGCCCGAGCTGCCGGGCGTCGGCTACGCCGTGGGGTTCACGGGCCACGGGCTGGGGCTGGGCATCGCTGCGGCCGACGCGCTGATCGGTCTCCTGCTCGACGGCGCCCCGCCGGGGGCGTTCGTCGAGCCCGATCTCACCGCCTCACCGCCCGGCTAGTCCGGATCGCGCGCTCCGGGCGGGTCGGGCTCGTAGTAGCGGCGGCCCCGCAGGCTCTCGGGCAGGTGCTCCTGGTCCACCCTGGCGTCCTCGTAGTCGTGGGCGTACTTGTAGCCCTTCCCGTAGCCGAGCTCCCTCATCAGGCCGGTCACGGCGTTGCGGAGGTGCAGGGGCACCGGGTCGTTGCGGGTGGTCTCCAGGTCCTCCCGGACCTTTCCGTAGGCGCGGTACAGCGCGTTGCTCTTCGGCGCGAGCGCCAGGTACACCGCCGCCTCGGCGAGCGCGAGGTTGCCCTCCGGCATGCCCAGGAAGTGGACCGCCTGCTGGGCTGCCACGGCGACCACGAGCGCCTGCGGATCCGCCGTGCCCACGTCCTCGGTCGCCGCCCGCACGAGCCTGCGCGCGACGTACAGCGGATCGTCGCCCGCCTCGAGCATCCGCCCGAGCCAGTACAGCGCACCGTCCGGGTCGGAGTCCCGGAGCGACTTGTGCAGGGCGGATATCACGTTGTAGTGCTCCTCCCCGGCCTTGTCGTACAGGAGCGCCCGGTGCTGCAGCACGTCGGCGAGCAGCTCGGTCGTAATGCGGCCGTCGTCCGTGGCGTCGGCCGCGAGCTCGAGCGCGGTGAGCGCGACCCGGGCGTCCCCGTTCGCGTACGCCGCGAGCCTGCGCAGCACCCCGTCCTCCACCTCGAGGTGGGCGGAGCCCAGCCCGCGCTCATCATCCTCGAGGGCCCGTCGGAGCAGGGCGGCCACTTGCTCGTCGGTGAGCGCCCGGAGCACGTACACGCGGCAGCGGGACAGCAGCGCGGCGTTCACCTCGAAGGAGGGGTTCTCGGTGGTCGCGCCGATCAGCGTGACGTCGCCGTTCTCGACGTGGGGGAGCACCGCGTCCTGTTGCGCCTTGTTGAAGCGGTGGATCTCGTCTATGAAGAGAATCGTCCTGCGCCCGGCGGCTCTCCTGAGCTTCTGTGCGCCCTGGACGCAGCGCCGGATATCGCCCACCCCGGCCGACACCGCGCTCATCGGCACGAACTCGGATCGCGTGGTGGAGGCGAGCACGGTGGCGAGCGTGGTCTTGCCCGATCCGGGCGGCCCCCACAGGATCATCGAGGGCAGGCGGTCGCGCTCGATCGCGGCCCTGAGGGCCCTGCCCGGACCGAGGATGTGGTCCTGTCCGGCTATCTCGTCGAGGGTGCGGGGGCGCATCCGGGCCGCGAGGGGAGCCTCCGCGTCCAGACCGTCCTTCTGTTCGAGCTCGGGAAACATCGGCGTGGTCATCGTGCCAGTATACGTGGGAAGCGATCAGCTTGCACGGCAAGAGGGGATGCCTCAGGCGCGGAGCTTCTCTCGCTCCTTCAGGAGGCAGCGGTCCATCACCGCCAGGAGACCCGCGCCCCGGGCCCGCTCGACCGCCTCGGGGGCGATGACGCTCTCCTGTAGCCAGACCGCCTTCGCGCCGGCTCGGATGGCGTCCTCCACGACGCTGCCGGCCTCCTCGGAGCGCCGAAAGACGTCCACGACTTCCACATGGAAGGGGATGCTCTCCAGGCTCGGGTAACAGCGCTCGTTGAGCACGAACTCGCAGTAGGGGTTGACCGGCACTATGCGGTAGCCCTGGCGCTGGAGATAGGAGGCCACCACGTGGCTCGGGCGGAAGGGGTCAGGGGAGAGGCCGACGACTGCGATCGTCCTGTACCGCAGTATCCGCACTATGTCCTCCGGGTTCGCGTAGTCGGGCTGTACCTGCCCCGACATCCTTTCCTCGCCTCCTGGATGGGCGTGGGGGCGGGCGTGCATGAGGCACGCCCGCCGATGAGCTTAGAGCGTCGCCTCGATGGCGGCGGCCAGTCGCTCCTTGGAGTTGTAGCCGACGATACGGTTCACCTCTTCGCCGTTCTTGAAGAGGATGAGGGTGGGGATGCTGTAGGTGCCAAGCTTGCTGGGCACCTGCGTGTTGTCGTCCACGTTCATCTTGGCGAAGAGCACGCGGCCCGCGTACTGTCCGGCGAGCTCCTCGAACACGGGCGCCATCATGCGGCACGGACCGCACCACGGGGCCCAGAAGTCGACGATCGCCGGCTTGTCCGCCTTGAGGACCTTCTCCTCGAAGTCGGCGTCGGAGATCTCGATGGGATGTACCTGTGTAGCCAAAACCACGTTCCTCCTGTACTATAAGGCTCCTCCGGGCGCGTGCTGCACCCGTCGTCGCTCTCACCGATTATAACAACGACGCCGGGCGGGATATTCCCGCCCTCCTCGGATCCGGGCTCGCACGATCCGAGCCCTCGCACACGCCCTATGGTATACCTGGTGTGGACACGGCGCAAATCGTGCGTGACGAGCAACGCGGGAGGGAGGAAGACGCTGAGCGCTACCACGAGGACGGCATACCGGGACGGGCCTATCGCGCCCGCGACGCAGCACCGCCCGCGAAGCGCGAGCGGCCGCCTCCGCGGCGCGCTGCGAGACCTCGCGGC
>CADDYR010000002.1 GCA_902810765.1 Chloroflexota bacterium | reverse complement strand
CCACCCCAGTCACTCCATCGGGATCGAGGTCCACAGCCCTCACCCCCGCCTCATCCTCCACCCCCAGCAGCCAGCGCAGTAGGTTCAGGTTGTGGGTGTACTGCTGCAGGTACCCCACGTAGCCTTCCTGATGCTCCTCTGGCAGCCACCCGGGCAGGTGCTCTCTCAAGGGGGCTGGAGGGGCGGGCTCACCGGTCGTGATCATCCGCGCCCGATCCATCCCATAGAGCCAGTCCCCGCAGAACCCGTGGGAGCGGGCGTACACCACCCGCCCCATCTCACCCGTCCGGAGCCACTCCGAGACCAGATCGTGCGCGAGCAGGTTGCCCGGGTCGTACCGCTTCATGTAGGCCACCATCAGCTTTGAGCCCCCCTCGCGAGCGGCCTCCAGGATGCGCTCGGCCTGCCTTACGGACACCGCCATGGGCTTTTCTACCAGCACGTGCTTGCCGGCTCTGAGCAGGTCTGCTGCTATCTCCCCCTGCTGGGCGTAGCCTGCGGACACCCCCACCGCCTGCACCTCCGGATCGTGTGCGAGCTCGGTGTGGCTTGAGTACACCTTCCGGATGCCGTATCGGGCCGCGACCTGTCTTGCGAGCAGGGGGCGGGCCTCTGCGAGGGTTGTGAGCCGTGATCCCGGGATGGATGAGAGGTTGGGCAGGTGGACCTGCTGGGCCATGAAGCCACAGCCCACGTAGCCCAGAGCCAGAGGCTCGGCGTCCATATGCAATTGCTCCCTTCGCGACTAGGATGCTTCAGCTGGCGCGGTCTCACCCCTTGAGCGCGCCCGCGGTCAGGCCGCTGATGAATTGTCGCTGCATCCAAGGTGCAACCAGCGATAGTACTCCACCAGATGATACCTCAGGCTGTTTCAATACCTCACCAGCCTTCGGACTGGGTGCAACAGGATCGCGGAGATCTCGGGGCCGCCCACCTCGGGGTTTCAATCCTCACCCAGTCCGAAGACCGGGTGCAACGGCACCAACCTGGCGCCATACGAGCCGAAATGTGCTTCTTTCACCCCCTTCCTGCGTATTCGCATCGGATCGCTCCATAGATCTCCCATCCAAACGCGGCCAACGACCGAAACGAGCAGCTGACGATACTCTCATGGGTCAGGATAATTCCGGTCACGTGCGCGAACCTCCCGGGAAATCCCGAATCACCAGGGGTTCGCGCAGGTTTACAGAACGAGCGGGTCGCGCAAGTCATAGGCCGGGCGCTGCCCGATAACCTGGAGATAGCGATCGCGGGGCTCGGTCAAGCGGTAAATCCTCAAGCTGTCCTCGGGCACCGATACCTCCAGCAGCCGCAGCCGATGCTTCAACTGCTCCAGCTGGACGGCGTTCAGCTGGCACTCGAATACGGACTTCTGGACCCGTTGGCAGCACGACTCGCAAACCTTGGCAACACGCCGGAGCCGCCGCCTGCCCTCCGCAGTATCTGTTGCCACGTCGTATGTGATTAGTATCTCCATCCCTCATCCCATTCCTTGTGATAACTATCCAGCTGGAAGAGCGGATGTATGTCCTCACGCCTCACTCTGTTGCGATTCACCTGTAAATGAACGGCGGGTACTCCTGTAAATCCCCTCGCAGGTGTCTCGCAAGCAAGCGTGCCTGCACGTGCGGCACCAGCCCCAGCGGGACTTTGCTCTTCAGCACACGATGCTGGACCTCCTCCTGTTTGCGCTCCTGATAGGCCTTGATCACCGCCTTGCGCCCGTCCTCTGCCAGGTATACCGCCCCGCCGGGCATCTCCTCGAAGTGGTCCGCCTTCAACTGGCGCCGGTTCACCAGCGTCAGCGCGAGCCGATCCGCCAGTATCGGACGGAATTCTTCCATGAGGTCGAGCGCGAGCGCCGGGCGACCCGGACGCAACGCGTGTAGGTAGCCGACCTGCGGGTCCAGCCCGACTCCCTCCAGCGCCGACGCGCATTCGGCGCGCACCAGCGCGTAGAGGAACGAGAGCACTCAGTTGGTGCGATCGCGCGGGGGGCGCCGGGTACGACCGTCGGGAGAGAAGCTCTCCCTGCGGGTTCTGACCATGCGGCCGAAGGCGTCGAAGTAGGCCCGCGCTGCTTCGCCCTCTGCTCCGCGCACCATGCCGAGGTCCTCGATCCCGCGAAGCCTCTGCAGGATGCCGAACAGCCGCTCGGCGGCCTCGGACAGCGCCGACTCGTCGCCCGCGTCGTTCGCCTCCCGCGCCGCGCGCAGGAGCACCTGTCGAGTGTTCTGTATCTTCGCGGCGACTATCTGACGGCTGATCTTCCAGGGCTTGTCGGGGTCGGACAGGGCCAGGTGCTGAGCCCTGCGGAGCAGGACGTCGCCGCGCGTCTGCCCCTCCACGCGTGCCTTGAAGCGCCCGTTGCGGTCCAGCCACACCAGCACCCGGCCGTCCTCCGCGCAGCGATGGATGAGGAAGGGCGTGACTGACACCTGCCCGAACAGCACTATCCCGCCCAGACGTATCAGTGGCGCCCTTAGCGCGGTCTCGTGGTCCACCACGACGCGCACTGTGTCGTTCTCCAAGTGGAGCACCGCCCCCTGGGTCTGCACATACAGCACGTTCAGAAGCTCATACATACCCCATCGGCCTTTCCGATCCCGATGTCCCATTACCGGCCCGAAGGCTGGGCGCTATCTGACTGAAGGTCTTTATCAACCACACAACATTTCAATCCTCACTCGACCTGGTGGCCGAGTGCAACCTCGCGTGTGTTCGCAAGTGCCTCCGGGTATCACCGATTTCAACCCTCACCCAGTGCAGCCTTAGGCTCCAAGCACCGCTGAGTCGACCGCGACGTCGTAGTCGTTTCAATCCTCGCTCTGCACAGCCTCGAAGGGCAGCATAGAAAACTGCGCTAGCTCTCCTTCACATCGTAGTGGTACCAGAGTGCCCCCTGCAGGCCGCGCAGCCGGTCGGGCTCGCCCACCACGCTCGGTAGGCAGACATCGATCAGCGAGCAGTGCTTGCAGCGGGCGTCGTTCGGCGCGTCCGGCAGCCTCTGCGCCCCCAGCATCTCGCGGATCTCCTCGATGGCTTTCAGCGTCCGTCCGCGCAGATCCTCGTCGATCCGTACCTCGTGCCGCTTGCGCACCTCGTGATAGAAGATCGCCCCCTTCGTTACCGATGCCCCGAGCATCTCCTCCAGGCACAGCGCCTGCGCGCATAGCTGCAGGTCGGCGGCAATCCCGCGACGGCGGCCGATCTTGTACTCGACAGGGTACGGCCCGCCCTCGCGCATCTCCACCGCGTCAGCCCTGCCCCGCAGTCCGAGCTTATCGGACCATAGCGGGATGCCCCTCAGCGCGGGCACTCCGCGGTTGGCCGCGTCGTCCCCCGAATCCACCCGATCGTGCGCCAGGCTGCCGCGCATTGTGAAGACGTTCTCCTCGTACGTCTGCTCGACGTGGATGAGCGCGCACTGGCGTGGGCAGTAGCCGTAGTGTTCGAGGGCCGAGATCGGCACCTCCCACCAGCCCTCCGAATACTCGTCGTCCACCGTCAGCCCACCAGCCGCGTCAGCGCGACCCCGCCCGGCAGGTCCGAATCGTCCACGGTCACCTCGTAGTCCTCGAAGGAGCGCGGCGGAGCCTCTGCCGGCCTTCGCCTCACCTGCACACGCTCGAACAGCTCATGCGAGGGGGCGTTGCCTAGCGGGCTATCGTGGCTGAAGACGTACAGCCCTCGGCACGCCATCATCCCGCGAGCCGCTGAGCGGTCCAGGTCCCACATCTTCTGCAGCGCCTCCCAGAACAGGCCGAGGTCTTCCTCGTTGACTCCCGTCCGCTGTGCGAAGTGCGGGTTGAAGAAGCCGTGCGCCCTGTAAAGTCCATACGGCACGATGGCCTTGCGCCCCATCTCGGTCTGCTTCCCGCCGGTTCCCTGACCGCCCTCCTCGCCCACGACCACATCCGCGTCCTCCGGTCGAGTAACGGCGACCCGCGTTATCGACAGGTCGAGTGGGATGACCTGATCTATTGACCGTGCGAAAGTAATCTGCACCGGCCCGCGCACCTGTCCGCAGTTCACCCCGGTCGTCATGACCGCACCGAACATGCGTATGTCGTAGAAGTTATTGCACATCCACGCGCGGGCTTTTTCCACGTCCTCGGCCTTCTGCTTCGCCCCCGTGGACTTCAGCCCCTCGGCCGTGTAAGCTCGCTGATGTTTGGTGTTCAGCGCCTCACCGCTCTGGACATAGACCTTGAAGCGCCCCTCGTCGCCGCGCGCTACGTCTATCCAGTCGCGTACCTTGCGCTTGATGCAGACGTCGGTAACCAGCCCCTGCATCGTCTCGGGATCCACTCGCGGCAGGTTGCCGGCGCAGGTTGCCGGCGTCGGGGTCTCCGTTCGGGTTGCCGTCCATGACGTCGAAGAGCAACGTGAAATCGTGCCTGCGATTGACGTCGGTGTACTGACCGTCACTCATGATTATCCTTCTCCTTTAGGACTGCAGGCTGTGGCCTGCGGATCGTGATGTGTTGGTAGAGACGCCCTGGCTGTTCTAGCTTCCTGCCTCCCCCCTTTCTCCCTTGTTCAACTCATCTGCTAGCTGGTTTTCCGCGTCGGGATCGGCTATCCCCCGCGTCGACGCCTTGCGGCGCTCAGCAGCATCGCGCGCCTGAGCGCGATCGAAAGCGCGCTGGTGGTAGTAGCCGAGGGAGAACATCCCCTGCTCCTGGAGTGTGAGGGTTAGCGGGAAGCTGTTGAGGTTGGCCTGTACGTCCTCGAGCCTGCGCTGGAGGGCCATGTACGCGCCGGGCTTGTCGCGTTCGAGCTTGGCGAGGTGGGGTTGAGCGCCGCGCAACAGGCGTCCGAAGACGGAGGCGGGGGCCGAGGACGCCGTGCCTAAGAAGCGATCCACTATCGTCGCCTTGGCGCCCGGTATCGCAAGCGTCTGTACTTCCTCCAGCACGGCTAGCAGTCGCCCGCAGCTGTACCATGTATTCCTCCTTCTGTTCCGGTTGATTGCTTAGTAGTGCCAGCTTGATCAGCGCTGCCCGTGGCCGCGTGATTCCCTGCTCGGCCCGGTTGCGCCGGACCGCCTCGTAGAGCAGGCCATGGGGGACGGGCGTGCCCTGGAGAGCCGCGTGCAGCAGCGCGCGTGGGGTGGGTGGCCCCAGGTCCCCCGCTTCGCGCACGGTGGCGGTTGCCAGCGCGTAGAGGCCAAGGGGCCGGCCATCATTGCCGTAGGGATCAACTATGTCCTGAAGTTGGAACCACCTCTTCAGGTGCTCCTTCACCTCACCAACGGTAGTGTCTATCCAGTCGCGGACCACCGCGCGCCCACCGCTGCCGGAGAGGGATGTCGCGTAGAAGGCCACGTCATCTATTTCCGGAGTCCACTTGCCCGTGTAGGGCGAGGCAAGCAGCTGGCGTACCTGTTCCGGATCGGGGTTATCGAAGTAACTTCTCCATGAGAAGCCAATGTCCTCTCTCGTCCAGAAGATGAACGCGGCCCCGCCGACAGTTATCCGGTCCTGATCGCTAGCCAGCAGCTTGTTCGCGGCCTTCGTGAATCGCTCGCCGCAGGACGCACAGGTAGGGGCGATCAGGGATGCTTCCAGGCCGTACGACTCGAATGCTGCAGCGTTGGCAGATATGATGGATGTACCCGCTGTCTGCCCACCCGGTACACTCTTGACTCTTGCCTGCAGACGTTCCAGTACCGGACGATCCTCTCCGCACACGATGCATTGCATGATCGGAGCGTCGCTGTCCTTATTCTCCGCCGCCCAGAACGCCTGAACGCTCCCTAGCTCTGTAGGGAACTGTCCATCTACGCGGAAGGTGATGGTGGCGCCGGGGTCGAAGTCCTGTTGCAGCCGTAGCTGCTCCAACGGGTTGTCTCGCAGAAAGCAGGCGACAGCTTCTACCGACGGCTCCCGTGTCGCGGTAACACACCTATCTAGCAGGTCCATGTACGCATTGTGGCATTCTGCAACACGCGCCGGCTTGGACTTCTCACTCACAAGCCCGAGGCTGTAGTCAGCCTTGTCTGCAAGAAGCAGTGGCCTTATGCCCACCGCGCGCATCACGTTCGGCATCTCGCGTGGTTGTCCCCGGCGAGTGCTGCGGTTGGACGAGTCGGCGGTATTGGTCGGTTCCGGGCTGAGCAATCGGCCCTGGCTGTCCAACTCGATGATGTACCTGACCGGGACCTCGCTGTATAGTTCAGGCGGGAGTCGCATGCGCTCGTCGGCGTATTCCTTCAGTTTCTGCAGCAGCATCTCAGCCCTCCCCTGCTTCCGACATAGCCGGCACTCTCAGGATGCCACCGTCCAGCCGTGCGTCGAAGAATCGTGGCTTGCCGCGACCTGAGCCGTCCGGGACGTACTCGAGGTCGAGCAGCATGGGCCCTAGCTCCTCGGTGAGGCTTATCGGCTTCTCGGTGCCATCCAGCTTGGCGAACGAAGCGGAGAATTCCCGGCACCCAAGGTAGGGTGTGGAAAAGCATCTCCCCCGCTGGACGCGCCTGCGGAACTGATCGCGGAACTTGGCCGGGTCCTCGTCCACCCCCGGCATGACCTCTGCGTCGGCGCGGATCAGGTACGCGACGTCACGCAGGGCGAGAGTGTGGCGCTGGGCGCGGTCCGCGCTCGCGTCGAAGCCGCCGCCGTTCTTCTGCCAGTCCCTGGCGGTGCGCTCGCTGGCCCGGGTGTTCACCTCGTTGCGGAGGATCGAGCAGTAGCGGATCGGGTTGAGCACCCATATCTCCCTCACGCGCCAGCGAAACTGCGGCTTCCAAATAGATGGCTTCGAGGATTCCCCGGGCTGCCGAGGGCGTCGGAGTGGGGTACGTTACTCGCTCCACCTTCATCTCCGGCCTGGTAAAGCACGCGAACTCTCCCCACACGCGTACCTCCAAAGGCGGATAGGACGTGTTCACTGCTGGATCTCCTTTTACTAACCATTGTGTCGCCCGGACCTCGAAGCTAGACCACGAGGGCATCGTCCTCTGCCACGAGCCCGCGCAGGATGCTGCGCGCCCAGGCTGGCTTCTCTCTCAGCAACTCCATCAGCCTCCTGACCTCTCTACGCTCGGCCTCCGAACCGTACGTCGTGATGACGACGCTCTCCGTATCGTCATCTATCGTCCGGAATCTGCTATTTACTTCCGGGTAGTCGAACGCTTTGCGCAGCTTCTGGATGTTTTCCCGATCAGTGTTAATGACCTTGAACATCCGCTCGAAGTACTCGCGCGAGTTGGCGGGGTCGTCCGGGTCTAGACCTTCTCCATTCAGGAGAGCTTGGCCGATAAGTACCTGGGTGGTGTTAGTACCTATCTTGTAGGATGCGCTCGACGGCAAGCCTCCCTCGATGGGGCGGAAGACTATCACCCTTCCTCGTTCCAGCTTCCCCTCTCGGTTGCAGCGCCCCGCCGCCTGGATAACACCGTCGAGCGGGCCGAGCGCGCGCAGCACCATCGGGAAGTCCAGATCTACCCCGGCCTCGATCACCTGCGTCGAGACAAGTCTGCAGGGTTTTCCTTCCGCCAGCCGTTGCTTGACCTCTTCGATCACCCTCCGCCTGTGCGCGCCGCTGAGTGACGTGGACAGGTGCAGGGCATCGGGATCATCCAGCGCGTCGAGCAGACTGGTGGCATCCCTCTTCGTGTTCACCACGGCCAGAACTTGAGGCTCGCCTCGCATGAGCCCCGCGACTTCCTCCCACGATAGTGCCGGTTCCGTCCGCCACTCGTACTCGACCCGCTTCAAAGCGTCGAAGTAGCGCTCCGGCTCGGGCACGATATCCTTGGCAGGCACATCCTTGAACACCGGGATCGTGTCGAACGCTTGCTGGGTGGCTGTGGAGATGACGAGGGTAGAGCGGTAGTGCAAGCATAGCTGCCGCAGCGCGTGGAGTATCGGCCCCAACAGCTGAGCGGGTAGTGCCTGTGCCTCGTCGAGGATGATGACGCTTCCAGCCAGTCTGTGGAGCTTGCGGCAGCGGCTCGTGCCGTTCGCGAACAGGCTCTCGAACAACTGCACGGTCGTGGTGACGACGATCGGGGCATCCCAGTTCTCTGCCGCCAGGCGTCTCCATACCTCATTCGGATGCTGATCCCCGGCCTCGTCCACCTCCGCTCGCCCATGCGCCGCGCTGTGGTGCTCCAGCACGATCGGCTTCGAGTCTGTGTCTCCGCCCCGATCGGCCTCGAGGACCGAGTGATACACGTCCGTGGTCTGCTCCGTGATGCTGATGTACGGCACCGCGACGATCACCAGTTGTAGCCCGTGCTTCATCGCGTGGCGCAGCGCGAACGCCATCCCGGAGAGTGTCTTGCCGCCTCCCGTGGGCACCGCCAGCCGGAACAGGCCGGGCGGCGCGTCGGCGGCGGCCAGGCATGCCTCGTAGATCTCGCGACGCGCCCGATCCACCACTGAGCCTTCACGGTTGGTCAGCTTGCGGTGATGCCGATCGAAGCGCTCCCAGAGCTCGGCGATGTCCGTGGACGTCCCTCGTTGGGTAGCCCTCTCGGGCTCGAAGTGGGCCTCGGTATCCAGCCGGTCGGCGTCCACGAGCGATGAGAAGAGCATGCGCACTAACATCTCGGCCGCCAGGGGGTCGGCGATAGTATGCGGAGGCGGTGCGATGCTCCCCGCAGGTTCGAGATCGGTTATCTGCTGACGTGCAAGTCGCAGCGCTTCTTCGGTTGCCGGATCTCTTCTCAGCTTGTTCAGCCAGCTCCGACAATCCGCGGGCGTCTTCAATCCACCGTGGTGCGCCTGTATGAGCAGTGCGAGCAGACCAAGGTGCTGCATGGCCATTTCGGTCCCTGCCGCCTTGTGGTCGGGGCCGCGGCGGCGAGAGTTGGGGTTGGCCTCGCAGTCGAGCAGGTACTCCTGGAACTCGGGGGTGAACTTGCCGAGGTCGTGCCACATACCGATCCAGTAGGCTAGGTCGGCGCCGCCGAACTCCCCGGCGAAGCGGGCCGCCTGCTTGGCTACGTTGTGCAAGTGCTCCACTAGATCTTGACGCTGGCCGGAGCAATTAGCCGAGTGCGCATAGTAGGAGGTGGTCACTGTGCCGTCCTTTCGCATGTCAAGCGAAGACTATGGGCATCGAGGTGCGACCTTGTATATCGCTGCTCTAGGGACGAGTTGACGGTCCGCTTCTCGATGACCACATCGCTCACGGCTCGGGCTCCTCTACTAGTAGGCACGACCACCGATAGCTGCCCGGGGCTATCGGTATGAGCCCATGTTCCCATCCGCCCGTGACAGCTGTCTGTCACTGAAACGGATTCCGATGCCGAAAAGGGGTGCCGGGAAAGGGTTGCCGTGGGTGTTGTGTGTCCGCGACGGCGCCGTATTGTACTTCCAACTCACCTGCGCGACAGACGTCACAAGGGCGCCGAAGCACAATGCCTGGTCCGGACTGCGTTGACCGTTGAGCTGCTCACCAGGCACCGAGGGAGGAGGTTCAATGGCGGGCACATCAGGGCGAACGGCGTACGACTCCACGTTCGGCCCGGAGTTCGAGCACCACCTCATCCCTTGTCGCTTCATCCTTCGGTCTATCACCAGCTCCACCTGGCGCTCGACCAGTCCCGAACCTATTGGGTATCCCTGTGCTCGCCACTCCCGTAGTTGCCTATCCAGTCTTGCTGGTTGCGCATGTATCTGATGGCCGCTTCCAGCGCCTCGACCTTTTCAGGTCCTCTGAGTCCAACCAAGACCGTAAGCGCTTCGGAGGCCATCCCTCGCCACAGGCAGCCTCTCAACTGCTCGTACAGAGCACGGCGTTCTGCCCTGCAAGCCTTTCCACCTCTGGTCACACGCACTGCTTGCTGCGTTGCTCTCCACAAGTGCGGCCGGTCGAGTATCTTCCCGGCATACGCGAAGTGTTGCTCAGACTCGGTCTTGATCCAGCCGGCTCCATTTCCCAACACCACAGCCTTATCGCCATCGTGCCCACCCAGCTCGTCGACAGCCGCACACGCCAGTGTTCCAAGGTCCCGGCTGTCCCCAAGCGTTGCTGCCACCTTCCGGACTGGTAGCTTCCTGCGTCCCTTTATCCTGGCCGCTCTATCTCGGTGGCCACTATCGCTACTTTCCCCTCCATCCCGCCGGGATTGTCTCGACTTGCCACCCAACCTCCGTCGAGTCCCACCAGCAGCATCTGGGGAGGTTCTGTAACTGGGGACCTTCGCCTGGCTTGCACGCTCTCTACCGTCGGGTTTTGTGTACCTGCCGTGCCACCTCCGCTTGTCGATGAGCTTCCTCAGCGCCCGCCTCTATCGTTATCTGCCGGATACTCTCGGGGCTCACTTGGGCTCCGCACAAGCTCTCCAACACCCGTGACGCGCTCTTGTACGGCCACGAGCTCCCGGCCAGCACACACAGCTCTCTGAGCTTGCCTGTGACATTGGCCTCCTCAGAGGCTCCAAGAAGGGCTCGATCGGTCGTGAGCGCACCTGACACTCCTCGCAGCATAACCTCATAAGGTTCAGGACCACCTTCCCGAAGCTCGTCAGCAACACCCTCCGGTACGTGCCCTCGGTGTGTACCTTCCCGCTCCCATAACGACGACATCGTCTTGCCACAACCTCGTACTTCCGGCGCACTGCTTTGAGTGCCTCGGCCATCGCTCGCCTTCCGGATTCTGTGATCGCGCCCTCCACCTCGTCCACATCCGCACTTGCAGACACCTCCACCGTCGCGGATACTGTTACTTGCACGAGAGGCCCTCCTACTGCCTGGTTCTTGTCACCCAAACAGTAGCGACCTCTCGCTTCTCCCTTCATCCCCTCATTCTGGGTGCAACCTGAGCTGGGGTCCCGCGATTCAGGGGAAGGGGTGGTGGTATACTCTAACCGATCGTACCTAGCGCTCCACCATCCCGCCCGGCTGTGCGACGCCGATATGTATCGGTTCTGGAAGGGGGACATCCTGGAGAAGCTCAGTGGGGAGCAACCGGCTCTGGACCGGTCGGGCGCAGGTTCGAATCCTGCCTCCAGGTCCACACGGTAGTGACTGGTTCTGATGACAAGCTGCGCGTGAATCCCGGGTACGCGCTCGGCCAGCTCATGCGGGCGCTCACAAGCACCGGGCAAACGGCCGAAGCCAGAGCCACCCAATGGCGGCGCGTGCTTTCGGGGATGTTTGCCGGGACCTTGCATCCCGGCTCGCGCACTCCTGTGGCCGGTACCCCGCCCTGGGTGACATTGGAGGTCACCCACGGCGGGTTCGCTACGGGCGAGTTTCCGGCCGCTGGTCCGCTCCAGCCGCACGAGCTCGAGAAGCTCCACGAGCTCGACCGTCCCGCAGGCGTGACCGACCGGGCGGCGCTCAACGCGTTCTTCCTCAGCGACTCCGGCCGAGCCGAGCTGGGCGAGCTATTGCGGTCCGGCTGCTATCGGGTGACGGTGCCGGAGGAGGCGGCGCTGCTCGTGATGGCCTGGTTGATCGGTCACGGTGAGTCCGAGCGCGCCGAGATGGTCCTGGAAGCGATCGCGCCGTACTTTGATCGGCTGCGGTTCTATCCCGCTCCGGCCGACCGGCCGGTGCCGTCGGGCGAGGGCGTCTCGGTTCGGCCGGCTTCGGCCGTGGTCGCATCACTCCGCTCGCGGCGGCCCAATCAGCGGGTAGCGACCATGAACGAAGCGATACGCGTCTGGACGCCGCTCTACGACCGGGCTGTCGAGCTCTTCCTGGAGACCGTCGAGGGCGAGGTACCGCGACTTGCGACCTCCGGGACGGGCGAGCTCGTGCGGCGCGCCGACGGGAACCCGATCGTCCTGGGCGGATGGCCTTGCCGCCGGTATCCGGAGGGCTGGGCCGAGCGAGCGGGCGCGCTCGTGGAAGAGTACGAACGGGAGCGAGCGACGCATCAGCTGTCCGGCAAGCCCGAGAAGGCGAAGGAGAGCTTCGCTCGTCTCCGCGGCTATCTGGCTCGCTGCGCTGTAAACCCTGATGCGCTGACCGGCCGCGACGTCGGCACGATCCGCAAGATCCTGGCGTCCTACGTCACACGCCACGGCGCACCGGGCAGCGAGCGGCTGGCCAGGACGCGTGCTGCCCAGGCGCGCATCGCGGCTCTGCCCGCACACCACGAGCTCGCCCAGGTCTTGGCCGACCGGATCGAGGCGCGGGGCGCCAGCGAGGGACTACCCGACCTGGATCAGTGCCTCGTCCCGCTGACACCACGAGAGGCGGCTGCCCTGGGCGCCGAGACCGGATACCCCTTCCCACCGTCGCTGGTCGAGAAGGCGATGCGTTGCCTCGAAGCGCCGATCGAGACCCTAATCGCCCGTCACGTGATCCGCTCAAGCGAGGGCCTGGCGATCCTGCTGCCTCACCTGACGGCGCAGATCCGGGCCGGTGCCATCGCTCAGCCCGAGCTGCGGCGGGTGTACGAGTCCGTATACCGCGCGTTTCGCCGGCGCCGGTCGCTGCTATTGCTCGACCTCCAAAGCCAGGTGCGCCTGGAGGAGCTGCCCTGGATCGCGGCCATCGCGCCCTGGGTGGGAGATAGCGGCGAATCGAGGCGTAGCGCTCGAATCGTGCTGGTCTGGGCCACGCGGCTCGCACTGGAATCGTTTCCCCAGACGCTCCTGCCGAACAAGCTGGTCCGTGAGCTGCGGGCACTCGTGGCCGCCTCAGGCGAACGGATACCGCTGGTGGATGAGCTCGCCGCGGACATCTTCACGGGCGCCTTCTCCGAGCCGTACCTGCGCGCAGCGCAGGCGGTGGCACCAGTTGTCGCGGGCACTCTCTACGAGCGCTACTACGGGCTGCCGCTCGATCGCGTGCTCGCGCTAGACAACCTTGAACAGCAGCGGTACGGGGTGCCCTCGTCGCCGGGGCTGGCGGCGCTCTGTGCCGAGCTCGCCGGCGTAGGAGAGGACGACTCGTGGTCGGTCGCGCGGAACGGGATGATCCTCGAGCAGTGTCAGATACTGACCACGCACAATATCGCACCTCTTGTCAGCAGCCTCGACCTCCTGGATGACCTCCGGCCGGTATTCCCCGACCTCGCCCGGCGGTGCTTGGAGTGGATCTGCCTGCGGCAGCAACGGGCCACCAGCGACTGGCGTGCCGAGATGCGGACCGTCAAGAACTGCGCCTATGCGTGGCGGCAGATGATCCTCTACCTGTCTCTGGCGAATGGGGATGAGACGCCACGCTTCCTGGATTGGGCCAGGGAGCACCTCGGCAAGCAGAATCCGGACTTTCGGCATCGCTTCGCGCCGGCCCTGATCGGCCTCGAGGTGGTGGCGACCGGCGGTCGGTTCGGCAGCGACGGCGTGGATCGGGTGACCGGCGGTCGGCGGTTCCTCGGCTGGACGGTTGGCCGTCACTGGCTCTTGCTCGAGCCCCGAACAACGACCGGCTGACGCAGCGTCTGAGGTGGAGACGGATCCTCGAGGCCGTCTTCTGAGTGGTCGTGCCTCCCGGGCTGCTGCCGCACGCGTTTCCACCTCATGCCCGGAGAGACGTGGGCGTGCTCGAGCACGGGCTACACCCTGCTGGACATCGCCCTCGAGCGCGTGAGCGGACGCTCGCTGCTGGAGCTCACCCGTGCCCGCCTCTTCGACCCTCCTGGGATGGGGAGCACCGCGTCTTCCTCGACGATCACACCGAGGTGGTGCCCGACCGAGCTCGCAGCTACCTTTGCATATTCACGCGGCAGTTGGCCACGAATGGAAGAGGGTGTTGGAGCGGATCAGGCCTGGCTGCTGCGCGAGGAGGAGGCAACATCTGCAGAGAGCACATCCTCCAGCTCGTCGAGGTCCATCCCCACTGGCATCCTCACCTCCCTGCCGATCCGCTCCTCGATCCACCCGGCCACCTTCCTTGAGGTCCACGTAGCCCCATCGGGTGGAGGCGACGAGAGCGCCTCCCCCCAGCTCAGGCAGGAGCTGGGGACTCTAAGCAGCGCTCTATCTCTTGCACCGGCTGAGTAGCCAGATGATCCGGTACTGGCTGCGCTCCACAGGGTCGTGCGCCCCTCGATACATCCTCTACAACTCCTCGGTAGATAGCTCCCCTCGTACCTGTATCTTCTTCGGCTTGATCCGGCATTGTACATCAGGAAAGCGCATGATCTGCTTGGTGCGAGTGCCCAGACCGGGTGGGCGCGAGGAGGATGGTGCCGAGCGAGGCCGTGGCAGAGTACGTCGAGAGGGCGAGTCCCTCGCTCGAGCTCGAGGCGATCACGGACGAGGAGGCGGCGCGGCCGATGTCCGAGGGACGCAGGCTGCGATAGCTACTCGCGTTGCAGGTTCTCGAAGATGCCCGCGGCACCCATCCCACCACCCACGCACATCGTCACCATCCCGTAGCGCGAGCCCCGCCGCCGCATCTCGTGGATCAGCTGTACCGTGAGCTTCGTGCCCGTCGCGCCCATCGGGTGGCCGAGCGCTATTGCCCCGCCGTTCACGTTGAGCCTATCGAGATCGATCCCAAGCTCCCGGTCCACGGCGACCGACTGGGCCGCGAACGCCTCGTTCAGCTCGATGAGCTCGATCTCCTCGAGCGAGAGCCCGGTCTGCTTCAGCACCTTCGGCACCGCGTACATCGGTCCTATGCCCATCACCTCGGGCGGCACCCCCGCGACGGCGAAGCCCAGGAAGCGTGCCAGCGGCCTGAGCCCGAGCTCCTCCGCGTACTCGCGCTCCATCACCACGACCGCGGCGGCGCCGTCGCTGCGCTGGGACGAGTTGCCCGCCGTCACGGTGCCGTTCTTCTGAAACACGGGCTCGAGCCTTGACAAGGCCCCCAGCGAGGTGTCGCGCCTCGGCCCCTCGTCCCGCGCGAAAGTGGTCCTCGTGCAGCGCATCTCGCCGTCCTCGAGCCCCCTGATCTCGACCTCGAGCGGCACTATCTCCTCGTCGAACAGCCCCGAGTCGACGGCCCGGGCCGCCCGAGTGTGGCTGCGCAGCGCGAACTCGTCCTGGTCCTCGCGCGAGACCCCGAACTCTGCCGCGACCCGCTCGGCCGTCAGCCCCATGCCCATGTAGTACTCCGGATGCGTCCGCACGACCTCCGGGTTGGGGGAGAACGTCGGCTGCTCCATCGTCGTGGACATGGACTCGGTGCCGCCTGCGACGATCACCCGTGCGGACCCGGCCATGATGCGCTCTGCGGCGAACGCGATCGTCTGCAGCCCCGAGGAGCAGAACCTGTTGATCGTGGCCGCGGGCACCGTCTCGGGCAGTCCCGCCCTGAAGGCCGCGATGCGTGCGACGTTCATTCCCTGGGTGCCCTCGGGGAACGCGCAGCCGAGCATGACGTCCTCGACCTGGGCTGGCTCGAGCCCGGGCGCTCGCTCGATGGCCGCACGTATCGCTGCCGCCGCCATCTCGTCCGGGCGGGTCGTGCGCAGCGCGCCGCGCGGAGCCTTGCCCACCGCCGTGCGCGCACCCGAGACTATGACCGCTTCCTTCATCGCCTCACCACCGCCTCCATCCGCTCGAGCGTCTGTTTGTTCCTCAGCAGCTCGAGGAACGCCTGCCTCTCGAGCCCGAGCACGTACTCCTCCGGCACCCACTGTGGTGCCGAGAGGTCCCCGCAGGCGAGGACGCGTGCGAGGTGGCGCCCTATCACGCCGTCGTACTCGGAGATGTGCCGCCACCACATCATCTGCCACACCACCACCTCGAGCGCGGCCGCGGCGTCCCGCCCCGCGGCGTAGATGACGTTCCCACGCTCGGGCGGCCGGTAGCCTCCAGCGAGGGCCAGCACCACCGCCTTCGCCACCGAGAGGACGTGGTCGGCGTGCATCACGATCGGGTCCCCTGGGGAGAGATATCCCAGCTCGCGGGCCTCAAGCGCGCTCGTGGAGACCTTCGCGAGCCCAATGGTCTCGAACACGCGCCTGAGGTGCGGAAGCGGCGCCGCTCCGGGAGAGCGCATCGGAGGGCTCAGGTGCCTGCGAAGCATCTCCTTGCACCCGCCTCCGGAGGGGATCAGGCCCACGCCCGTCTCGACGAGCCCCATGTACGTCTCGGCGGCCGCGACGATCCGGGCGGCGTGCAGCGCAATCTCCGCGCCGCCCCCGAGCGTCTGCCCCCGCACGGCCGCGACGACGGGCTTTGGGGCGTACCTGAGGCCCAGGTCGAGCCGCTGCAGCGCCTCGACCGCCTTCGACAGCGTGTCGAACATGCCCATCTGGGCGGCGAAGCCGATCTCGAGCAGGTTCGCGCCGACGCAGAAGTTGCGGCCGTCGCTCGCGATCACCAGGCCGCGCCAGCGCGGATGCTCGAGCTCCTGGAGCGCTCGGCCCCCCATCTCGATCACGCCCTGATCAATCGCGCTGGCGGGCGCGTGCAGCTCGAGGGCGAGCACGCCATCTCCCAGGTCCACCAGGCTCGCGGAGCCGTTGCCCGCGACCTCTCTGCCCTCCGAGCGCAGAGCGGCGAGCGATATCGCGTCGGGGTCCGCCGGCACGTCCTCGTATCGTCGGGTCACGGGGTTGTAAGCCTGCTCCCGCCCTTCGGCCCGGCGATAGAAGCTCTCGCTGCCGGACTCGAGCATCTCCCGGACCCACCCACCGACCTCGAGCCCGAGCGAGCGCATGAGCTCGGCGGTGTCGCGGACGCCGAGCGCGTCCCACGTCCTGAACGGTCCCATCTCGTGGCCGAATCCCCACTCGATCGCGTGATCCACATCTGCGAGGGAGTCGGAGATCTCGGGTACCAGGCGCGAGGCGTAGGCGAGCTCGGGCAGGAGGGTATCGCGGACGAGGCGCGCGTGCCTGTCCTCGTCCGCCTTCGAGATCAGGAAGCGCAGGCGCTCGGCCAGGCCCCCCTGCGCCTTCGCCTGGTCGTAGATCGCGAGGCGGGGCTTCTCGGGCGGGTGGTACTCGAGCGTGTCCGGCGAGATCACGTCGAACACGGTCTTGCCGTCGCGCTCGGTGCGCCTGTAGAACCCGGCGCCGGTCTTGAGGCCCAGGAGCCCCTTCTCGACCATCCTGCGCACGGGCTCGGGCATCAGCATCTCATCCCGGGCGTCGTCCTCCGGCAGGGCCTCGTACAGGCCGTCCGCGACACCCGTCATCACGTCCAGCCCGATCTGGTCGGCCAGGCGGAAGGTCGCGGTCCTCGGCCTGCCGATGAGCGGGCCGGTCATCGCGTCCACCTCCTCGACGCCGTAGCCGTGCTCAAGCGCGTACCGGAGGGCGTGGCTGGATGCGAACACCCCCAGCCGGTTGGCTATGAACCCCGGATTGTCCCTGGCCATCACCGTCCCCTTGCCGAGGGCGCGCGTCGCGAAGTCGCGAATGGTCTCGACCACCTCGGGGAGGGTGTCGGCGGTGGGAATCAGCTCGAGGAGCTTCAGGTAGCGAGGCGGGTTGAAGAAGTGCGTGCCGAGGAAGCACTGCCGAAACTCCTTGCTCCTGCCCTGCGCGATCAGGTGCAACGGGATGCCCGAGGTGTTCGAGGACACGATCGCGTCCTCCCGCCGCACCCGCTCGACCCTCGCCATGAGCTGCCGCTTCGGCTCGAGCTCCTCGACTATCGCCTCGACGATCCAGTCGGCCTGCCGCAGGCGCTCGAGGTCGTCCTCGACGTTGCCCAACCGTATGCGCCGGGCCACCGCCTCGCTCATGAGCGCGGGCGGCCTCGCCTGTCTCATCCGTTCGAAGCCCGCCCTCACGATGCGGTTGCGCACCTCGGGGGATTCGAGCGTCAGCCCTCGGCGCTCCTCCTCGGGAAGCAGGCTGTCCGGAGCCACGTCCAGCAGGTCCACGGCTGCGCCCGCGTTGGCAACGTGGGCGGCGATGGCGGCTCCCATCGTGCCCGCACCGAGCACGGCGACGTGACGGATCTGTAGGGTCATCGAGAAGCTCTCCCGATGGATTCTAGCCGATGGCCTGCTGCTGTGCCTGTCGGGCCGCGCTCACCAGCTCGCGCTTCAGGATCTTGCCCGTGGCGGTCTTCGGCATCTGCTCCACGAACACCACCGAGCGCGGGTACTTGTACGCCGCCATGCGCTGCTTCGCGAACTCTATGATCTCCTGCTCGGTGATGTGCTGGCCGGTTCGGGGCACGATGACGGCGAGGACCTCCTCGCCGTGGATCGCGTCCGGGATGCCGATCACCGCGCACTCCGCGACCGCGGGGTGCTCGTACAGCACCTCCTCGACCTCGCGTGGGTACACGTTGAACCCACTCCGGATGATCATGTCCTTGATCCGGTCCACGATGTACACGTAGCCGTCCTCGTCCATCCTCGCCACGTCGCCGGTATGGAACCAGCCGTTGCGGATCGCCTCTTCCGTATCCTCGGGGCGCTTGTAGTAGCCCTTCATGACGGGGTGGCCGCGCACCAGGAGCTCCCCGGGCTCGCCCCGCGGCACCGCGTTGCCGTCGGCGTCCACGATCCTCACCTCGGTGCCCCAGATGGGCAGCCCCACCGAGCCGACCCTCCTGACCTCGCGGCTACGGTTCACGCACACCACCGGGCTCGTCTCCGACAGGCCGTAGCCCTCGAGCACTGTCGCTGTGGGGAAGCGCTGCTCGATGGCGTGGAGCACCTCGACGGGCATCGCGGAGCCCCCCGTGATGCACATCCGGACGCTCGAGAAGTCGAACCTCTCCGCGTCGGGATACGCGAGCAGGTACTGGTACATCGTGGGCACGCCCGTGAAGATCGTGAGCTTGAGGGCCTCGACCACCCGGAGCGCCTGCTCGGGGTCGAAGCGGGGCATCAGCGCGACGGTGCCGTTGATGTACAGGCCGACGTTCAGCGCGCAGGTCTGCCCGAACACGTGGAAGAGGGGCAGCGCGGCGAGCACGCTGTCTCGTTCGGTCAGCCCCAGCACCTTGTCGGCGGAGATCGCGGCGTTGGCGAAGAGGTTGAAGTGTGTGAGCTCCGCGCCCTTCGGGCGGCCCGTCGTGCCGCTCGTGTACAGGATCACGGCCGTCGAGTCGGGAGTGGTCTGGTAGGTGTCGAACGCGGGAGACCCTTGGGCCAGCAGCCCGTTGAAGCTGAGCGCCCCCTCGGGTACGCGCTCGCCCGCGGGCGACTCGACGACTATCAGGTGCCTGCACTCGGGCACTTGCTCGAACGCGGGCTGGGCATCGGCGAGGAACCCGTCCCAGACCACGAGCGTAGTCGAGTCGGAGTCCCTCAGGTGGTAGACGATCTCTCGCTCCCGGAACAGAATGTTCAGCGGCACGACCACCGCGCCCAGGCTCAGGATGCCGTAGTAGGCGATCACGAACTGGGGCACGTTCGGGACCATTACCGCGACGTGGTCCCCGGGCGAGATGCCGAGCGAGGCCAGGGAGCTGGCGAGCTTGCGCGAGGCTCCGAGCAGCTCGAGGTACGTGAGCCTGTGCTCGCCGAGCACGAGCGCGGGCTTGGCGGGGTGCCTGCGGGCGCCCTCCTCGAGGATCACCGTGAGGTTGAGGGACATGGACGGTCACTCCTTCGCTGAGCCAGCTACCGCGGACGAGGATGCCACAGCATCAAGCTTGCCCCGAATGGGGGCCGGGGAGTGGGGAGCGGAGCTTGCGCTCCGCCCCCCTCAGAGGAGAGGATGATGATATCTTACCAGTTCACCACGCGCACCCAGGTGCCGATGCCGGCCCACCGGTACAGCCAGGACTCGGCCCAGAGCGGCACGTTCACGCACCCGTGGCTGCCGGTCCGCCACACCCCATCCGGGTCGTAGTGACCGTAGTTCGTGCCGTAGCCGTAGTACGGCCTCCACGGGGCGTCGTGGATGTAGTACCCGCCCCACCTGAACCGCATCGCGTAGCTCGCCTTCGAGGGCGGGTAGTAGTACGGGCTGCCCTTCGGCCACGGCGATATGAAGGTGTACGGGCTGTACTTCGCCATGATCTGGTAAGCGCCGGTGGGCGTGGGCAGCTCCGGCCGGCCGGTGGTGATCGCCGTGACGAGCTGGAGCTTGCCGCCCTGATACGCCTCGAGCTGCTGTCTGGGCAGCGAGATCACGATCACCTTGTAGTAGTACTTGCGGATGGTGCCTCCCACGAGCCCGGTGTTCCACAGGTAGGCCCCGTGGGAGTATCCCACGACCCCCCGGTAGGAGACCTTGTACCAGTAGCGGTTGTACGGCCCGGCGAGCACGCGCACGATCTCGCCCTTCTTCATGTTCATCCTGATCGCGTAGCCCAGCCCGGGGCCGGTGCGCATCCTCAGGTACCCGGCGTCGTACACCCGCGAGTAGCTTCCCACGACGGGGCCGCCCGCCGCCGATGCCCCGCCCGTCGGCACCGACAGCCCGCCAAGAACCACCGCCAGTGCCAGCATCAGAGCCGCCAGCTTGCGTATCACCTCGCGACCTCCCTTGGTGCTCCCTGCACACCCTCTACGTACACAGTATCCGGCGCGACGGCCTGTTGCGCCAGCGCCAAATGGCTGGCCCGAGCTAGTGTTTTCGGCGTATCCGGAGGTAAGCGCTTGTGCTATCTCTCGTGGGGGTGTCGTGCGCCCGACCACGGAAGGGGCGTCGTACCGATTCCGGGCGAGCAGTCGAGCCCATCGTTCTGGGAATGCAGAGGTAAGTATCTACGGGCCCACTTCGCCTTCGGCCCCTGGGGGTCTGTTGTGATCTCTCGCCGGGGAGCCATCTGTCCGAGTGTTGTATGGGCGATGTGAGCTGAGCGGAAGGAGGTCAAGGCTGGCAAGTGGGAGTCGGGTTCGACCTCCCGATGTTAGTCCCCGTGGGCGGCTCCATCACGTCGCTGTAGCTACGAAATGCGGGTTTGCGGCCGTTCCGCTCGGTAATCGTAACGGATAGAATAACCGAGATGAGATAGGCAGGAGATGAGGCAATGCCCTCAGAGGAGAGAACCCGGGAGCACGCGGGCGAGCAATCCGAGGCTTGCCCCGGCAAGCAAGATGAGGTAAACCCAAGTCCTGATGTGATTCAGGCCGTGCGCCGAGTGGTTGAGACAAAGGGAACAAGCTCGCTAGTGGTAAACGACCTGACCAAGGCTGACCTGCCCTTGATCGCCTGGTCGGGAGGCCCGTCACACTTGCGGAGCGTCGCTGCAGCACTTGATCGAGCCACCTCCGGGGACATTGAGTACCTGGCCGTTCGAGCGCCAGGTGGGCAGCCCGTTTCGAAGGGTGGCATTGACTACACCGCTCAGGAGGATGCGGGAGCCATTTACCAGCTGGCGACTGTCGGGGAGTTGCAAAGCCTCGGTTTGGGCACACGATTGATCTCCGAGGCGGAAGTCCGTATCAGGCGACGCGGATTGCGTCTTGCCGTGATTGGAGTCGAGGACAATAACCTGCGAGCGAGGGCGTTGTATGAGCGTCTTGGGTATCGGGCTTGCGGTCACGAACGTACTTCATGGGAACGGGAAGATGCGAACGGCATCGTGAGCACGTACGAGACGGAGATAGTCCTGCTCAAGAAACAACTCTGAGAAGGCGGAAGGAGAGGATCTTAACCTCCATGTCCCCCATATTTTGGCTGTCCTGCGCTCTTGGTGCGATGAGTTCTGATCTCAGGGTGGCTGCTGGTCACGCAGCCTTGTGAGGCACTCGCTGCCTCACCAGATCGAAGCTGCACGACCTGCCTGTACATCAGGTCGAACTCGTGCTCCCAGTGCAGCCCATCGCCCGACCTCAAACACGGCTCGAGCCGGGCTTGTGAGCCCGGATAATCGCACTCGCCAGGGTCGCGCCCGAGGGGTCGCAGCAGCCGCCCTGACCCCTCGGGTACTCGCCCACCGTTCGCACCTCCACACCCTCGAAGCCCGCGGCCTCGAGTCCCCGCGCGTACTCCTCGGGCGAGATCGCTCCAGCGATGCACCCTGCCCACGCCTCGGAGTCGCTCCGGACCTCCTCCGGCAGCTCCGCGGTCCTCACGATGTCGAAGATAGCCAGCCTTCCTCCCGGCCTCAGCACCCTGAGAGCCTCGGCGAACACCGCAGCCTTCTCGGGCGAGAGGTTCACCACGCAGTTCGAGATGATCACATCCACCGACCGGTCCGGCAGGGGGATCTGTTCGATCCTCCCCTTCAGGTACTCCACGTTTTCGACTCCCGCCCTCCGGGCGTTATCGCGGGCGACACGTAGCATCTCGTCTGTCATGTCGAGCCCGTACACCCTGCCTCCCGGCCTCACGCGTCGCGCCGAGACGAGGGTGTCCAGCCCGGCACCCGAGCCCAGGTCGAGCACCACCTCGCCCTCGCGCAGATCGGCCATCGCAACCGGGTTGCCGCAGCCGAACGACGCCACGAGCGCCTCCCGAGGCACGCCGGAGGTCTCGTCGGGAGCGTACAGCCCCGTCGTGTCCGTGCAGCAGGAGGAGCCTCCGCAGCACGAGTCCGTGACCGCGCGCGCGTAGTGCTGCCTCACCGCATCGTAGATCCGCTCGTTCGTGTCAGACATCTTCCGTCTCTCCCTTCGTGTCGCAGCCGTTCGGAAGGCAGCAGGACCCGCGGCGCGGGTAGTAGTTCATCACGCGGCCGTGGCGATCCAGCTCGAAGTGACAGCAGGCGAGCAGGAGCGACCTGAGCTTGGTCCGCGCGCGCTGCACCCTCGACTTCGCGCCGGAGACGCTGATCCCGAGCCTCTCTGCGAGCTCCCTCTGCCTGAGCCCGCCGTACTCGGTCAATACCAGCGCCTCGCGGTCCTCGGGCGAGAGGCACTCGAGCATGCCCCTCACGCTGCGCTCGAGCCCCTGCTCCAGCTCCCGGTCGGTCGGGTCGTCCGGCAGGTACGGCACCTCCGTGAGCTCGGCCGTCGGACTCTCGTGGCGGTAGTAGTCGTGGATGGCGTTGCGCGCGATCGCGTACACCCAGGCTCCCAGCCTATCCTCGTTGCGCAGCGTCTCGATCCGGGAGTGGATCTTCAGGTAGACGTCCTGGATGATGTCCTCGACGGCGTCGCGGTCTCCCACGCGCGCGGCCACGAAGGCCCTCAGACCTCTGTCGAACTCCTCGAACACGCCTTGTGTGCTGATCGACATCTCCGACACTTCTCTCCTAGCAGCAGGCGGGCGCCAAGCGGCACCGCTCCGCCCCGCACGACCCAGCGGTCGGGAGCCGTGCCAGCCAGCTGCCGATCCCACCCGTCCGACGCTCGGTGAGCCGGACCAGCCGCTCTCGCTCCGCCTCACGTACCAGGTCGCGGTAGTGCTCTCGCCTCGCCACGTAGTCCATGATAGTGGGTACCACCGAATCGCTCCTTCCGGGTGCCTTCCACACTATACAGACGCGGCTGCCCCGGAAAGGACGCAGCTCGGCCATCTCTACTTGGTCCGGGAAGGCGTGGGTGGCGCAGGGTGACGATAGCCTGCGGCCCGGGCGCAGGGGCGGGTGCTCCCTGCGCCCGGGCCGCGCATCAGGTGGCCAGTGGGAGCTGGCCGGGCGCTCGTATCAGTAGTGGATGACGATAGGAGTCCCGACGCTCGCCCAGTAATACAGCCACTGCATATAGCTGTACGGCGTGTTCACGCAGCCGTGGGAGCCGGTGTAGTCCCCGCCGGGAGAGCCATAGCCCATGTTCGACCCCGGACCGAAGTGGTGCCTCCACGGTGCGTCGTGCACGTAGTAGCCGCCGTATCTGAACATCAGATCGTAGTTGCTCTTCGATGGCGGGTAGTAGAAGAACGATCCCGGCGGCCAGGGACTGATGAACCAGTGGTCGCGTACCTTCGCGAGCACGTGGTACACGCCCGTGGGCGTGCGCCTCGACGGGTACCGGTAGTTTCCGGTCGTGACGTACGTCCAGCGCACGAGGGTGCCTCTCTGGAACGCGGCCATGCTCTGCGTCGACAGGTTGATGTCTATCCACCGGTAGGGGTAGCTCCCGTGCCATACTGCGTAGTCCGCGCGGTAGCCGCTCGAGCTGCGCGACAGGTAGCTGCCGTACACATACCCGCTTGCCCCGGCGTAGGCCACCCGATACCAGTAGCCACTGTACGGTCCGCCACTGACGTACACCCGGGCACCGTAGGGGATCACGCTCCTGGCCTGGTAGCCGAAGCCGGGGCCGTAGCGCAGGTTCAGGTCGACGGTCGCGTACGCGTAGTAGCCCTGGCTCGGCGAGCCGCCGTTCGAAGGCCCTCCGGTGCTGCCGCCCCCGCCCCTCGAGAGGTAGTAGCCCGAGGCGTAGCCGGTCGTGCCGCCGTAGACGACCTTGTACCAGCCGTTGTAGGGGCCTCCCACCACCCGCACGCGTCCGTGGTAGGGGATGACCCGGAGCACCCGGTAGCTGGCTCCGGGACCGGCCCTGAGGTTCAGCGCCGACGTCGTCGTGGCGTACCTGGCGCTGCCGCCGCTGCTTCCGCCCGACGCCCCGCTGGCGCGATATATGTAGCTGCCCCAGACGTAGCCCCCAGTGCCCGCGTACGTGATCCTGTACCAGCCGCCGTAGTACGGGCCGCCGCTGACGTACACGCTCCCGCCGCTCGGGATGACACGCAGCACCCTGTAGCCCATGCCAGGTCCCGCGCGCTCGTTCAGTGCGGTAGTCGTGCGAGCGTACGAGCCCGGTGCTGGGGCCGCGGCCTTCGCGCCGGATGCGGTGACCGACGCCAGTGCCAGCAGGAGCGCGCACGCGCAGGCAAGCGATATAATCCTTCTCATACCCTTCGTCCTCTCCGATTGCGAGCTTGTCCGGTCTGCGAGGGGTCCGTGGGAACACCTCTCTGTTAGCAGGAATGAGCGTACCGTAGTTCCGTGTCGCGCTCGATACACACGATCACTCACACGTTCGCTCACACCTTGCGCCGGGCAGAGGTGATCCCGCGCCTCGTCGGTGGCTCGGAGGACGCGGCATTTCCCGTGCCGCGACGGTCGTGCCCCTCCGAGCGAGGGGCGGCCCAGCCGGGATGTGGGGGGTGGGGCGTATCAGCTCGATGACACGCCCCGTGATGGACTACGTCTGTTGCCCTGCTACGGGCGCACCGACCGCAGAGGCCCCCAAGCATTCTGGAAGTTGCGGGTGCTGAGTGCTTGGATACCGGCGTTGTGCACGCCATTGAACGGCGTCACCGTGGTCGGGCAGCCCGCCCTCTTTGCGACGCTCGGCGAGCCGAACCAGAGGCCGAGGTGGAACGTGTGGATGGGGGCGAACTTCGGGTTCGAGGACGCGTCCTTGAACGGCCCCTTGTCGTGCACTACCGGTGCGGGCCCGCTGCCGGGCGCCACCGCGAACGTCTCGATGTTGAACCTGCCGATGAAGCGCTCGCTGCCGTGTCCCGTGCTGTCGGTCTCGATGTCGCCCTGATACCAGGACACTCCGAACGGCGGGTTCGGGAGCTGGGTTACGAACAGATCGTACTCGGAGTTCGGCGGCAGGCCGCTCACCTCCACGTCCATTATCTCGACGGGCCCGAGGGACCGGATCTTCACCTGGCCGCTGCCGTGCAGCAGGCACTTCGCCGCGACGGCGCCCCCCGAGCGCACCATACGGAACGAGTTGGTCGTCACCGCCGCCGATACTGCCCCGACTCCGACGGTGGCGAGCAGGAGCGCGAGCGTCAGCGCGATCACCCCGAGGCGTGCCCGCCGCCTGCCTGAAAACGTGACCTGCCTTCTGAGAAGCATATGAGTGGTTACCTCCTGAGATTCGGTTTCTGTTGAGTACTCTAGCCCCGCCCGGGCAAGTACGAGCATAGGCCAGAGACGCGATGCGGAACCGCTGGCTGGAGTCAGGAGGTCTCCCTGCTGATGGGTGGGCGCAGGGCCGTTACCCGGGTAATGGAGCAGACCTGACGAAAGTCGGGGGTGGGGCTATTCGACGGGCGCCAGGCCGTGCCTCACGGCGTACAGCGCCGCCTGGGTCCGGTCCTCGACATCGAGCTTGTCCAGCACGATGCTGACGTAGCCCTTCACCGTGCCCTCGCTCAGGTGGAGGATCGAGGCGATCTCTTTGTTGCTGCAGCCCCGCGCGATCAACCGCAGCACGTCGAGCTCGCGCTCCGTGAGCCGCTCGAGCGGGCGCGCGTCGGGAGAGCCCACCTTGCGCACGAGCCCTCGCTGGGCCTCGGGATGCAGCACCGGCTCGCCGCGGGCAGCCGCGTGGATGGCCCGGGTCAGCTCGGGCTTGAGCACGTCCTTGAGCAGGTAGCCCGTCGCCCCGGCGCGCACGGCCTCGAACACGCGCCAGTCGTCGGAGAAGCTGGTAAGCACGATCAGGCGGGTCCCCGGGCTCGACGCGCGGATGCGCCGGATCACCTCTATGCCGTCCATGCCCGGCATCACGAGGTCGAGCAGCACGACGTCTGGTCGCAGGCTCTGGACGAGAGCCAGAGCTTCGGAGCCCCGGTCGGCCTCGCCAACCAGCTCGATGTCGGGCTCGTCCGCCAGGACCGTCCTCAGCCCCTCGCGCACGATGGCGTGGTCGTCCACGATCAGCACCCTGACGCTCACGAGGCACCTCCCGACTCCTTCGGCAATGTGGCGTCCACGCACGTGCCGTGCGGCCCGCTGACGATCCGCAGCTCTCCGCCGACCGCCTCGCAGCGCGCCTTCATGCCCTCCAGCCCGTAGCCACCGTGTCTACCGCGGGGCGTGTCGAACCCTTCTCCGTCGTCGCGGACGGTGAGGAGGACCGAGCGCGCGTCCTCCCGAAGATGAATGCATACGCTGCGGGCGCCGGAGTGCTTGATGACGTTGTTGATCGCCTCCTGGGCGATCCAGTACAGCGCCTCCTCGCGCTCCGGGCTCTGAGCGGAGTACCCGTCGGCGTGGAGGTCCGTCCTGATCCCCTCCCGCTCGGCCATGGACGCACAGTGATCGAGTGCCGCGAGCAGCCCCTGCTGCTTCAGCCGGGCGATGGCGGCGAGCGGAGAAGCGCCGCCATCGTGCTCGCCTCCGCGTGGGTGGAGCTCGACCAGGAGCGCTCGCATCTCGGCGAGCGCCTCCTGACTGAGCTCGAGCAGGCGCTGCGTGCGCCGTGCGCCTTCCTCGGCGTCGTGCCGCCAGGCGGGCTCGAGCGATTGCGCCACGAGCGCCGTGCTGAACAGGAGCTGGCTGACCGAGTCGTGCAGGTCGCGGGCGAGGCGCTGGCGCTCCTCGAGGATCGCTATCTGCTGCGCTCGCTCGTAGAGGAGCTGCTGCTGCCTGCGGCTGTCTATGGCTGTGGCGAGCTGCGCGGCGGTCGCCTGGTACGGCCGGAGCTCGGCGAGGCTCCAGAGGTGGGGGCCGGGAGCGCTCAGCACCACGAGGCCGATGCGCTCTCCCCGCGCCATCAGCGGGATCATGGCCAGCGCTTCCCGTGCCTCGCGGACCTGGGTGGCGCGCAGCTCCTCGGGCACCCTCGGGTCGGATCGCACGTCGGCCATCGTCACGGTCTCGCCGCTGTCCAGCGGCAGATCGAGGAGGTCGTGAGCGTAGGGATGGCGCTCCTCGAGCTGCACGAGGCCATCCGTGGGCGTCCAGCACCAGCGGGCGCTGATCGCCTTTCGGCGGCCCTGCTCGTCCAGCTCGTAGAGCGCGACGCTGCAGGTGTACTGTCCCCGCGCGCCCACCTGCTGCAGGTACGCCGAGATCACGTCGTCCACGTCCCTGGCCGCGCTGACCCGCTGGCTCGTCTCGTAGAGCAGCCACAAGTCCTCGAGGGCTCGCTCGGTCCTCGAGAACTCGTGCGCGTTGTGGATGGCGACGCCGAGCTGGTCTGCGATGATCGCGAGGCCGTCGGCGTCGTCCGAAGCTATCTGCCGCTCTGACTCGACGTTGAGCACCCCCAGGAGCTCGTCTCCGAACGTAATGGGCACCGCGAGCTCGGCCTCCACCCGCTCGCCAGCGGGGCCTCGTATCGGGATGTAGCGTGGGTCGCGGCGCACGTCCGGGATCCACACGCGCTCGCGGGCGCGGGCCGACGAGCCGATCACGCCCACGTCGAGCGATTGTCTGTACTCGCCGGTCACGGCCCGTGCGTACTTCCCGCTGCGCGCGCTCAGCACGAGCGTGCGCGGGTCATCCGGCGACACCAGCAGCACCGCGATGTCCGAGTAGGGCAGGTGCTCGCGGATCGCCTCGACCGCGGTCTGCAGGATCTGGTCCAGACCCAGGTGGCTCGTGATCAGCCTGCCGATGCGGTTGATCGTGTAGATGCGCGATGTCCGTCGGCGCTCGGACTCGAACAGGCGCGAGTTCTCGATGGCGATCGCCGCGTGGCGCGCGAAGAGCGCGAGGTCCTCCTCGTCCTGCTCGGTGAACACCCGCGGGGGCTCGGCGCCTATGCCGAAGAACCCGATCATCCGCCCGCCCCACCAGACGGGCAAGCCTATCACCGCGTGCTCGGCGAGCTCGGGCAGGGGCGGCCTCTCCAGGTCGCCGTAGCGCCCGACCCTGACCGGTCTCTGCTCCAGCAGCACCCTGCCCGCGAGCCCCTCGCCGGGTGCGATCACGGCTCCGAGCTCGCGGGGCGGCATGTTGTGAGCCGCCTCGATCCTCACGATCGGGCCGTCGCGTCCCTCGCCGACCAGCCCGATGCTGCCGTAGCCGGCCCCGAGCAGCTCGACCGCGCTCGCGACGACCCGGCTCAGGAGCGGTCGCAGCTCCAGCTCGCCGCTGATCGCCTCGATGACCCTGCTCAGGCTCTCGGCCCGCCGTCTGGCCTCGGAGAGCTGCCGTCGCAGCTCGTCGCACGATCCCCCTGCCGGCATCCCAGCGCCCCTCATTCGGATGGGGTCTTGCAGTTCCGAGTCTGTGGGCGCAAGTATATCACGGACTTGCTGCATCCGAGGCATTCCTACGCGGTCAGCTGCCCCGCTTCAGCCGCTACCGGACTGTCGAGCTCGCGACCACGAGCGCCCAGATCACCGCGACGACCTGGCACCCGAAGATGATCCGGTTGACGTCCACCGCCGGCCGCCACGACACCGCGCCGCCCTTGACGACGTAGACTCCCGCGGGAGCGGCGACCAGCCCGAACCCGCCGCCCCTGCCCTGCTTCTCGCCCGTGCCGCCGCCTCCGCCTCCTCGCACGCGCGCCACGGGGATGATCGTGACGTCGCCCTCCTTGTACGGCTCCCCGAACACCCTCCTCACGTTCATCGCGTCCCGCATCTGGTTCATGGTCTCGCCGACGTCCATAGCGCGTCTCCTGTGACCTTGCTAGTGCCCGTTCCAATAGTGTACTCGACCGGGCTCCCGCTCGCCCTCTCTTCGTCCTCTGAAGACACCAGCTCAGAGGAGTACAATGGTTGTAGAGACAGCGTCGAGTGCGAGGATGCGAAGGGGCCGGTGTTCGACCCCGCGTCGCCGGGTGCATCCGTTGCATCGAAGCTTGTACGGATTTGCGATGGGGCACTGCCGTGATCGAGAATACTGCTGGCATGGATGAGTCCAGGGAACACATCGACGGATCGCTAAGCGAGGCGCTCCGGGCGGCGATGCGCGAGAGGGGATTATCGGCCCGCGCGCTGTACGAGCGCATGCACTCGGAGCGGAACCGCGCGACCCTCTACCGACTGCTGAACGGCAGCACGACCGATCCCGCTCTGAGCACGTTCCTCGACGCGTGCCGCGGGCTCGAGATGAGCCCGACCGAGCTCCTGATCAGGGCCGGGCTCGTGGAGTACCGCGAGCGGGCGGCCACTCCCGAGGACACCCGGCTCAGAGAGGTGTTCGACGAGGTGCGGCGCCTGCGTCCCGACCTGAAGGACCTCGCCATCACGGAGATGGAGCAGCTCGAGAGGGCGGTCAAGGAGCTCGCGAGGCTGGCGGGCGCGATCGAGGGCGAGAAGTAGGCGCTAGCTCGCCGATCCTATGTTCGCCGCACCGAAGTACGCCGTGACTTCCTCGCACGCGTACGCGATCGCGCCCGCCTCGAGTGGCCGGTCCGCGTCCTCGACCTCGAACAGCCGTCTCCCCCCGACCCAGGCTGCGATCCGGCTCCCCCTAACCTGAAGGCTCAGCTCCCGTGGCGCGTCGGGCTCCCAGGCGAGCTCGGACTCCGCGAGCACGACCTCGCCGTCGAGCGCCTTGACCAGCCTCACGACGCCCGGGCAGAGCAGGAGGGCGTAGTAGCGCCTCAGCCCCTGCACCCGGGCCGCGATACCAGCGGCCCTGGCCGCCTGCACGCTCACGGTCGCCGAGACGGTGTAATCCCGCCACTCCCGGGTGCCCTGTATGATCAGTCCTCGCCCCTGGTGCTGCACGAGCCTGTAGGGGTAGTCCGCGCCCTCCTCGAAACGATCGGCGCCGTCCACCCAAGCGCGGAACCAGGCCGCACCCCCCGAGAGAGGGCGCCCCAGCCTGGTCTCGGGCGCTCCGTCCCAGGTGAGCCAGTCCAGGTAGGCCCTGACGGCGCCGCCCTCCGAGCGAGCCTCTACGCCAATCTGAGCTATCGGCTGGCCGCCGGTGTCGGGCACCCTCCACTCGAGGATCTCCCCCCTGCCGGGGCTCAGCGCGACCTCGGGGCCGTACAGGGTGTCGAGCGGGTCTCCCCCGTACGCGCGGAGGAAGGGGCGGCAGAGAGTGTCCCCATTGGCACGGGGGTCTGCCCCTACCCGCGCCCTCAATACCTGGCCCGAATACAGGGTGGGCGAGGCAATCAGCGCGTAGCCCGGCATCGCGAGCGCGTCCGGCGGGATGAACGTCGCGGTGGCGGCGCGGGCCGTACCCGTATCGGATCTCAGGGCGAGGGCCCTGTCGCCGTCCTGGCTGTGTCCCTCGACGTTCTCCGCGCTGGAGCCGTCCTCCGGAAGGAAGCCCTGCACCGATCCGGGCAGCTCGAAGTGGAAGCGGGCTCCCCCCTTCGGACGGGCCGGCTCCTCGCCCGAGAGCATCCACCCCAGGCTCACGATCCTGTACGCCTCCTGCGCCGCGTCCGTGATCGCCCGTCCGCCGTCCGCGCTCACCACGTACAGTCGGTCCCGAACGGGCTCCCTCCATTCGGCGTCTATCCCTGCGAGCCCACCTCTGATGCCCAGGATGCACCCCACGTTGCCCGAGTTGCAGTCGGTGTCCCAGCCCGAGGTGTTGGCGATCGTGAGCGACCGGCCGAAGTCTCCCTCTCCATAGAGCAGAGCGAGGATCACGAGCGCGTGGTTCGGCACGACGTGGCAGTTGCCAGGATACCTGTCGTAGCCATACCGGGCGGCTATCTTCTCTCGGGTCACGCGCCATTCGGACTCCCCCTCGTGCCACTCGCGCACGTCGGCTATCAGGCGGTAGATCACGGAGTCCCGGGGGATGAGGGAGACGGCGTGGTCCAGCAGCCTCTGGAGGTCCGGCTCGACGAACGCATGTGCCTCCATCGCGGCGATCACCTGCGCGGCGAACACAGCCTCCCCGTCGTGGCTCACGCTCGCCGCCCTCCTCGCGAGCTCGGCCGCCCCCTCGGGGTCTCCGGGGCACACCATCCCCCAGCCGTCTACGAAGATCTGGGCGCCTATCTGCTCGGCCACCACGCGGCCGTTCGTCCCGGCCGAGCCACTCGCCGGGGCCGGTATCCCCGACTTGAGCCGGAGGTATGCGGTGTGCTCGGTGGAGTTGCCCAGCCCTCCCCACCACAGGGTCGTGCGGCCCTCGACGACGTAGTTCAGCCACGTCCGGCCGATCTGCTCGGACGTGACGTCCTTCCCGTAGTCCTCGAGCGCGCGCAGGAACGTGAAAGTGCCCGAGAGGTCATCGTCCGTGAGCACCAGGGGAAGCCCGAGCCGGTCGTTGACGTAGTAGCGTATCTCCCCCAGCTCCCTTGTGATCCGCTCGTACGTCCAGCCCTCGAACGGCCTGCCCAGGTACACCCCAATGATCTTGCCCAGCACCCCCGCGTACACGCGCTCGGGGTAGTCGTGGGGCAGGGGCATCCGAAGCCTCCCTCCTACAGGCTACGCCACCAGACTTCGCCTCCCGCAAGGAGCACGTACAGGCGGTCGCCGGACACCTCGACGTCCATCACCTGGTCCATCGGCAGGCCCTCGTCCGCCTTAGCCCAGCTGGTGCCCTCATCGGAGGAGCGCCACACGCTCGTGGTGGTGAGGGCGATCAGGTCGTGCTTCCACGCAGCAATCCGCCGCACGACTCCGCCGTCCGTGCCGACCGGCTTCTGCGTCCACCTGCCCGCCGGGTCGGCGAGGAACACAGTGCCCGAGAGCGTGAAGATCGGTGGCTGGGGGAGGGTGGCGACGACTGGCCAGTAGACCTGGACCTCGAACACGCGCTCCCAGTTGTCGCCGTCGTCCTTCGACCTCCACAGCACGGCCGTCTGCTGCCGCACGTCGTAGGTGGCCGCGATGAGGCTGTCCGGGAACGCCTGGAGCGCGGCGAGCGGGAGGACGCCGAACGGCGACTCGATCCTCTCCCAGGTCCGGCCGTCGCGCGTGCGGATGAGCCGCGAGCCGTCGTGGCTGCCGCCCCAGCCGGCGCCGTCGGACCGGAAGGTGAGCCTGCCCACCTGCCCGTCCTCGCCCGCGAGCGCCTGCTCCCAGCTCCGCCCCGAATCGGTCGAGCGCATCAGGCCGCCGGAGCAGGACGCGTAGAGCGAGCCGTCGGGCGCGGCCGCCATCGTGAGCAGTGGCAGGGGCGCGCTCTCGAGAGTCTCCCAGCCGCCGCCCTCTCGGAAGCGCGCGGGGGGCGAGTGCGTGCCGAGCACCAGCCAGCCGCCGTCGTACGCGAGCAGCCTGCGCAGGTCGTGCACCGGGGGCGTCGGCATCTGCTGCCACGTCCGGCCGTCGTCCGGGCTCTCGAGCACGCCTTCCACGGTGCCCGCGTACACCCTGCCCTCGCCCACCCCGAACGAGAGGGGCACCTGTTCGTGCACGTGCTGCCAGGTCTCGCCCCTATCCTCGGACCTCAGGATGCCGCGCTCGACCGCGCCCAGGAGGAGAGCGCCCTCGGGCGTGGCGAAGAGCGTCGTGCCCTGCACGTCCTCCGGCAGGCCCTCGAGCGGGGACCAGGTGGCGCCGCCGTCGTTCGAGCGCAGCATCCCGCCGGTCTCGATCGCGGCGAACACGGTGCTCTCGTCGAGCGCGGCGAGCGCGGCCACGACCGCGCCCTCGCTGCCGGTCGTGGACCTCCAGGCCCGACCCGCGTTCGGCGAGCGCACGATGCCGCTCGGGGTACCGGCCACCACGTTCTCTCCCCGCGTCCAGGCGAGGGAGGTCACCTCGAACTCCTGCAGCCCGAAGTTCGCGGCCCTCCAGGTCGCGCCCCCATCGTCGGTCCTCAGCACTCCTGCCTCCAGCGTCGCGGCGATGGCGGTGTGGTCCTGATCGAACCGCGGGGACGCGATCAGGGCGGACACGCCCACGGCCGCGCTCTCCTCGATCGTGACCATCTCCCAAGTGTCCCCACCGTCGGACGAGCGCGCGATGCCCTCTGCACCGCCGGCGAAGAGCTGGCCCCCGGCGTGGGCGAGCGCCGCGACGGAGGTGAGCGGCAGCCCCGACACCTTCGGCTTCCAGTCGCCACCCCCCGGAGGGCGCCACGCGACGCCGCCCGTGCCCGCGGCCCACAGCCCCTCGGAGGTGGCCACGAGCGCCATGACGGGAGATGGAGACACTATCTCGGGCAGCCTGTGCCACCCCCTCACCTGTAGTGCTTGCATCCGTCCACCTTTCGCTGGAAGTTGCTCCCTTGACTGTTCAGTCGGCGCGGGCTAGGGGTTGACGCTGGTCTCGCGACGCTCCTCCGGCAGGAACACGATGCACCCAGTGGTCGCGACCGTCGTCGCGATGCTTCCCGCCGCCTCGAGGGCTCCGCGCGCGACGGCCAGCGCGTCGAGCACGCCCAGCCGGGCCATGTCGGCGTACTGTCCGGTGCGGGCATCGAAGCCGTACCCCTCGCCCATCCGCCCGACCTCCGCGAGCGCCACCCGAGGGTCGGCGACGCCGTGGTTCGTCACCAGCTGCAGGAAGGGGGCCTCGAGCCCCACGATCACGACGTCCATCCCCGCGGCTCTCTCTGGGTCCCCGCAGGAGGCCATCGCCTCCCGCACCGCGGGCACGCAGGCCAGGTACGCCACTCCGCCTCCGGGCACCGCGCCCTCCTGAAGGGCGAGCTCGAGCACCCTCATCGCCTTGTTCGCCTGCTCCTTCTTCTCCTCTCGCTCCCGCTCGGTGTAGGCTCCGATCTTCAGCACCGCCGCACCACCGGAGAGACGGGACATGCGCATCCTGAGCTTGTCGCGGTCCTCCTGCTCGACGTCGGGTCGCGACACACGAGCCCGCAGCTCGCTTACCCTCCGGCGTATCCTCATAGGCTCGCCGCCACCGCCGATGATCGTCAGGTGCTCGGCGGTGAACACGGCGCTGCGGGCGCGACCGAGCCACTCGAAGCTCGTGCGCTCGGGCGACCTCCCGACCTCCTCGGAGACCACCTCCGCGCCGGTCATTATCGCGACGTCCTCCAGGTCCTCCTGGATGTCCAGCGCGGTGGGGATCGCCGCGACGACGTTCAGCCTGCCCTGCTCGTGGTTCGCCGCAAGCATCTGCAGCGCCTGATCCGTGACGTCCCTTGCCACGACCACCAGCGGCGGCTTATGGGGCAGCTCGGACACCGTCTCCAGCCAGCCCTGGACGTGCTCGATGGTGCTCAACTCCTGGCCCGCGACGAGCACGAGCGGGTTCTGCAGCGTCAGTCCCTGACGGCTCTCCGGCACGAACACGCGAGACGCGGGGCGGATGGGCCAACGACCGCCGTCGAGGTACTCGCGATCGAGGTACGGCGCGACGTACTCCTCGACGGAGAAGGCCGCGTGCTCGCCCATGATGTCGAACATCTCGCCGAGGATCTCGCCGAGCTTCGGGTCGCCCGTTACGCCCGCCGCGAGGCGGGTGAGCATCTCCTGGCCGCCTACCGGCACCGCCTGCGCGTTCAGAGCCCTGGCAGCCGCGGCCAGCCCGCACTCGATGCCCCTCTCGAGCAGCACGGGGCCGGCTCCCGCGGCGAGCCTGCGCACGACCTCGCGGACCATCGCCCGCGCGATCACCGCGGCGGTCGCGGCGCCGTCTCCGTAGCGCTCGCGCATCTGCCAGGCGGCGTGGCGCAGCAGCATCGCGCCGACGTTCCGCCCCCGCCCCGGGATCTCGATGACGCGCCTCGCGATGGTGCTCGAGTCGGTCAGGGTCTCGGGGGCCTCCTGCCAGGTGGCGTTCAGGACGATGGACTGCGACGGACCGAGCGTGCACGCCAGCAGCCTGGCGAGCCTATCCACCCCCTCGGCCAGCTCCGAGAGCGCCTCGGGAGATTGAGCGTACGGGCGTCGAACCATTCGCACCTCCGTATGGTAACTCACAAGAACCTATGCTCGATACAGGATACTTCATGCGCGGCCGCCCGCGGCGGCGCTCGAGGGGTCCGGGCCGGATTATACCAGACCGTGCTTGCCCGGAAGAGTACAATGATCTTGTCAGGTCGAAACCGAGGGGCGGACCAGGTATGAGGCTGTTCAACACTCTGACGCGCCGGAAGGAGGAGGTAACCCCTCTACGTCCCGGCCGCATCGGCATGTACACCTGCGGCCCGACCGTGTACAGGTACATCCATATCGGCAACCTCCGAACCTTCTGCATGGCGGACTGGCTCAGGCGCGCGCTCGAGCGCGAGGGCTACGAGGTGACCCACGTCAAGAACATCACGGATGTGGGTCACATGCGCCAGGAGCTGCTCGACCAGGGAGAGGACAAGCTCGAGGCACAGGCCAGGCGCGAGGGCCGGACGGCGGCAGAGATAGCCGAGTTCTACACCTCGGCCTTCCATCGGGACGAGCGAAGGATGAACATCCTCCCAGCGACCGCCTACCCCCGTGCCACCCACCACATCCAGGACATGATCGAGATGGTGCGCGCGCTCGAGGCGAAGGGGCTCGCGTACCACTCGGGCGCGAACGTGTACTTCGACGTGCAGAAGTTCGCGGGCTACGGCACCCTCTCGGGCAACCAGCTCGAGGCGATGCTCCAGGGAGTCCGCGAGGGGACGGCCTCGGAGAAGCGCCATCCGGAGGACTTCCCTCTGTGGAAGGCGGCCGAGCCTGGCCGGGAGATGGCCTGGGACAGCCCGTGGGGCCGGGGCTTCCCCGGGTGGCACATCGAGTGCAGCGCGATGGCGACGCGCTACCTCGGCGAAGAGATAGACATCCACACCGGCGGCGTGGACAACATATTCCCGCACCACGAGAACGAGATCGCGCAGAGCGAGGGCTACACGGGGCGTCGCTGGGTGCGGCACTGGATCCACGCCCAGCACCTGCTCACCGACGGGCTGAAGATGGCCAAGTCGGTGAGCAACGACTACACGCTCGACGACATAATCGCGCGCGGGTTCGAGCCGATGGCGCTGCGCTACCTCTTCACGACGGCACACTACCGCAGCCACCTGAACTTCACGTTCACGGCGCTGGCCTCCGCCCAGACGGCGCTCAGGAGGCTGCGCCTCGCCGCGCGCTCGGTCGCGGGCTCCGGCGATCCGGACCCGGATGCGATGCGTCCCTGGAGAGAGGAGTTCGACGCCGCTCTCTCGGAAGACCTGAACCTGCCAAGGGCGATGGCGGTGGTCTGGGATGTCGTGCGCAGGTCGGACCTGGGTCCGGCGGAGAGGCGCGCACTGCTCCGCGACTTCGACTCGGCGCTCGCGCTCGACGTGTTCGTCGAGCCGGACTCGGGTCTGGTGGCGGAGCCGGGAGGGGAGATCGGGGCGATCCTCGTTGAGCACTCCCGGGCGCGCGCTGCCCGTGAGTACGCCCGTGCCGACGCGCTGCGCGCCGAGATCGAGGCCGGAGGCTACGAGGTGCGCGACGGCCGTGACTCCACGCGCCTGTACCGTCGCAGGCTCAGCGCGCTCGCGGGCCTGCTCGCCAGCTCCTCAGACGCGCCCGACCACATCGACGATCCCGACAGGTACGAGTGGTCGGTGAACCTGATCGCCCGCAACAGCCGAGAGGACCTCGACCGCTGCCTTCGGAGCCTGGCGCGGAACCTCCACGGCAGGAGAGTCGAGGCGGTGGTTATAGACAACGGCTCGACGGACGATACGCTGCGGTACCTGCTCGAGCTGGAGCACAGAGGCCGCGTGGTGGCTCCGGAGGGCGGGGCGCTTCCGGTCAAGGTGCTGTTCGCGGACCACAACCTCGGGTTCGCCGCCGCCCGCAACGCGACGATGAGGGCGTCCGAGGGCAGGTACGTCGTGTGGCTCGACACCTCGATAGAGATCACGGGCGACGTGTGGACGCCGCTCGAGGAGGTGCTGCGGCGCGAGGAGGTGGGCGTCGTCGGGCCGTTCGGGCTGGTGACGCAGGACTTGCGCGAGTTCGAGGAGACGGAGGGTCCGGACGCCGACGCCATCGAGGGCTACCTGATAGCGTTCCGGCGCGAGCTGCTGCGCGAGGTGGGGCTCGTGGAGAACGAGAAATTCCGCTTCTACCGCCTCGCCGACATCTACTACAGCTTCTTCTTCAAGGCCGCGGGCCTGAGGGCGCTCGTCGTGCCCGAGGTGGCACGGAGGCTCGTCCGCCACCCACACCGCGAGTGGTACAGCCTCCTGCCGGAGGAGAGGCAGACGAAGAGCAAGCAGAACTACGACCTCTTCCGCGAGCGCTGGCACCACGGCGAGAGCCTGCTGGTCGCGAACCAAGAGACGAGCGAGCGATGGATCGCCCACGACCACCCGAGGCACCTGGAGGCTTCGCACTTCCACTCGCCGGAGGAGCTGCCCGAGCCCGGAAGGCCACACGTGCACGCCCACCGCCACCTGCCGGACCACGAGCACACGCACCCGCACCGACACGACGCGCGTGACGCAGAGCGCATCGTGGCGCAGGAGGCGACGTGGGTCTAGGGGCGCTCGCGCTCGTGGGGTCGGGCGAGTACCTGCCGCAGATGGAGGAGACCGACCGCCTTCTGCTGGACTCTCTCGGCGGCCCGAGGGAGGTCCGCGTGGCGGTGCTGCCGACGGCGAGTGGCCTCGAGCCCGGGATGCCGGCCGTGTGGAACGAGCGAGGGGTCAGGCACTTCACCCGGCTCGGCGCTCGCGTGACGCCCCTGTACCTGATCAGCAGAGCAGACGCCCACGATCCCGAGGTGCTCGCGGAGCTCGAGGCGGCCAACCTCTTCTACTTCTCGGGCGGCGATCCCCGCTACGCGGTCGCTACCTGGCGTGGCACGCCCGCGTGGGAGTGCGTCGAGCGCAGGCGCCAGGAGGGGGCGGTGCTCGCGGGGTGCAGCGCGGGCGCGATGATGCTCGGAGGCTACACCCTGAGCGTGCGCAGGGCGCTGCAGGGAGAGCAGCCCAGGTGGGCCCCGGCGCTCAAAGTGCTGCCCCACGTAGTCACCATCCCCCACTTCGACCGCATCAGCCGTTACGTGGATGGGGAGCGTCTTTGGGACCTCGTCGGGGACCCGCCCGAGGAGCTCGCGGTCGTGGGGATAGACGAGGAAACCGCGCTCGTGATGCTCGACGGCGCGTGGCGGGTGAGCGGGCGGCAGAGGGTGTCCGTGTTCACGAGCGGGCGCGAGCCCTTGGTGTACTCTCCGGGAGACCGGGTGCCGCTGCCCGACCCTCCGAGCTCGCCCTGAGGAGCCCCGACCGGGGGAGGACCTGTGCGGTGGGGCGTAACCGACGTAGCTGTCTCCGATCTCCGCAGACACGCACGGGCACCTGTGTTATACTCGGCCCGTCGCCGTACGGCGGAAGGGAGTAGGAAGATGCAAGAGGACCTCATCAACCAGGTGGCGAGCCGCGCGGGCATCTCGCAGGAGCAGGCCCAGCAGGCGGTGAACACCGTGCTGGAGTACGCGCAGCAGAACCTGCCGGCCCCTCTGGGCGAGCAGCTGGCGAACGCGCTGCAGGGCGGTGGAGGCCAGGGCGGCCTGGGCCAGATCGGCGGTATGTTCGGCGGCTGACCCGGCCTGGCCGGGACGCCACAGTCAAGGACGGGCGGGCAGCATAGCCGCTCGCCCGTATCCGACACCGTCTCTAGTAGGTATCCCTACCCGCCGTGCTGGCCCAGGTCGTGTGGAAAAACGCCAAGCTCTGCTTCATCCCGAGCAGGCTGGTCTTTCCCTAAATAGGTGCCGTGTACTCCCTCCTGATGCAAGGCCCGCCCCACGCGAAGCTGTCTGCGCCTGCTCGCGGAGGTGCGGCCACCAGTGGGGCCGGGCGCGCTATAATTGTAACCATAAAGTGGCCCTGGTCCCTCTCCTCGCGTCCGGGGTCCACGTAGTTCGGAGGTGCGGGCATGAGCATACTCGAGACGGAGGTGCGGACTCGCCGGGACGAGGCGGAGAAGCGTCCCGAGGTGGTGAACGACTTCTCGATCGTCGCGGCGACCCCCAACGGCTCAGGCAGTCAGACGGCCAACCTAGTGCTCATACGGGCGATCTTCAAGATGGGGATCCCCGTGAACGGCAAGAACCTCTTCCCCTCGAACATCCAGGGCCTTCCCACCTGGTACACAATACGGGTCAGCAAGGACGGCTACATCGCCCGCCGTGACACGACCGAGGTCCTCGTAGCGTTCAACGAGAACACGGCGGTGGCCGACCTCGCCGCCCTGCCGACGGGGGGAGTCTGCATCTATCCCGAGGAGTGGACCTTCGAGCGCGCGCGCGACGACGTGATCTACTACGCCGTGCCGGTGAAGGACCTGCTGAAGCAGGCTGGCACCGACCCGAAGATGAAGGACAAGTTCGCCAACATGGTGTACGTCGGCGCCCTCGCCGAGCTGCTCGGGATTGACCTCGGCGAGATCCGGGGTGCGCTCAGCCACCACTTCGGCGGGCGCGAGAAGCTCGTGGAGCCGAACTTCCGTGTGATCACCCTCGCGGCCGAATGGGTGCGCGAGAACCTGCCGAAGCAGGACCCCTACAGGCTCGAGCCCATGAATGCGACCGAGGGGCTCGTGCTCATAGACGGCAACACCGCGGGTGCGCTCGGGGCGATATTCGGCGGGGTGAGCGTCGTGTCGTGGTACCCGATAACCCCCTCCACCAGCCTGGTCGACGCGCTTCGCAAGTACCTGCCGAAGCTGCGCACCGACGGCGACGGCAGGGCCACGTACAGCGTGATCCAGGCCGAGGACGAGCTTGCGGCGATCGGGATAGTGCTCGGAGCCGGCTGGGCTGGCGCCCGCGCGATGACCTCCACCTCGGGTCCCGGCATCAGCCTGATGACCGAGTTCTCGGGGATGGGGTTCTTCGCGGAGATCCCCGGCGTGATCTGGGACATCCAGCGCATGGGCCCGAGCACCGGCCTGCCCACCCGCGTCTCGCAGGGCGACGTGCTCAAGGTGTACTTCCTCGGGCACGGCGATACCCGCCACGTCTGCCTGCTGCCCGGCTCGGTCGCGGAGTGCTTCGAGTTCGGCTACACCGCGTTCGACCTCGCGGAGAGGCTGCAGACGCCCGTGTTCGTGCTCAGCGACCTCGACCTCGGCATGAACCTGTGGATGACGAAGCCCTTCGACTACCCCGACAGGCCGATGGACCGTGGCAAGGTGCTGAGCGCGGAGGACGTGGCGCGCCTGGGCGGCTTCAAGAGGTTCGAGGACGTGGACGGCGACGGCATCGGCTACCGCACGCTCCCCGGCACGGACCACCCGCTCGCGGCCTACTTCACGCGCGGCACGGGCCACAACGAGGAGGCCGTGTACAGCGAGGACCCGCACGACTGGGAGCAGAACATGAAGCGTCTCCAGCGCAAGCACGAGACCGCGCGGAAGCTCGTCCCGAAGCCCGTGGTGGATCGCCGGGACGGCGCGAGGTTCGGCATCATCTCGTATGGGTCGGCTGACCCGGCGGTGCAGGAGGCTCGCGACAGGCTGCGCGCTCGCGGGATCGAGAGCGACTACCTGCGCGTGCGAGCGCTGCCGCTGGAGGGTACCACGCGCGAGTTCGTTGGGGAGCACGAGCGCGTGTACGTCGTCGAGCTGAACCAGGACGGGCAGATGCGCGAGCTCATCCAGCTGCACGTGCCGGAGCACGCCGCCCGGCTCGTGTCGGTCAATCACTGTGATGGTCTGCCCTTGACCGCGAAGTTCTTGACCGATTCGATTCTACGAGAGGAGCAGTCGTAGCGATGGCAACGGTTGTGACGAAGGGGCGCGCGCCCGCGCCGAAGACGAACCTGATCGGGCTGGAGAAGGCGGACTACCGCGGACGGCCGTCCACGCTCTGTGCCGGCTGCGGCCACGACTCGATCTCGAGCCAGATCATGGCCGTGGCGTTCGAGCTCTCGCTCCGGCCGAGCCGGATCATCAAGATGAGCGGCATAGGCTGCTCCAGCAAGTCACCGGCTTACTTCCTGAGCCGTGCCCACGGGTTCAACGCGCTGCACGGCAGGATGCCCTCCGTGACGACCGGAGCCTCGCTCGCGAACCGCGGGCTGCTGCCCATCGGGGTGAGCGGCGACGGCGACACTGGCAGCATCGGCCTCGGGCAGTTCAAGCACATGCTCCGGCGCAACGTGCCAATGGTGTACATAATCGAGAACAATGGCGTGTACGGCCTGACGAAGGGGCAGTTCTCCGCGACGGCCGACGTTGGCCAGAAGCTCAAGTACGCGGGGCTGAACGAGCTTCCGCCGATTGATCTGTGCCTGGAGGCGCTGGTCGGGGGCTGCGGCTTCATCGCCCGCTCGTTCGCAGGCGATGCCAAGCAGGTGCGCGAGCTCCTGAAGGCGGCGATCAACTACCGGGGCACGGCGGTGCTGGACATCATCAGCCCGTGCGTGACGTTCAACAACGCCGAGGACTCGACGAAGAGCTACCCGTACGGCAAGGAGCACGAGGAGCAGATCCAGGAGATCAGCTTCGTGCAGAAGCGCGAGGAGATCCGGGTGGACTACGAGCCCGGCACGGTGAAGGAGGTCGAGCTGCACGACGGCTCGGTGATCGTGCTCCACAAGCTGGACAAGGACTACGACCCGACCGACCAGATGGCGGCCTTCCGGCTGCTGCGGGAGGCGGAGGAGAAGCAGGAGTTCATCACCGGCCTCATCTACATAGACGAGAGCCGCGGGACGATCCACGACGTGGAGCACCTGACCGACACGCCGCTCGCGCACCTCGACGAGGCCACACTCCGGCCGCCGAGGGAGGCGCTGGACAAGGTGATGGCCGAGTTCGCGTAGGGGCGGTACCTTACGTTAACTTCCCTCGCCCTGCAGCTCTGGGCTGAGTCCGGTCACGGAGGTGTAGATGTACACCGCGTCCTCGCCCTCGCCGTGCTTGACGAGCGTGTTCTGGGCGACGAGCTCCTCGAGCCCCTCTCGGGCGGGCGCCTCCTCGACGCCCACCTGCTCGGCCCACCACCGCGCGTCGCCCTTCAGCGGCTCCGGCTCCGTGCCGCCACCGTACACGGCGGTGTCGTAGATGTGCTGCTGGATCAGTCGGGCAACGGGGCCGAGGTTGCCTCTGCCGTAGCTCACCGTCGTCACCTCCCACGATCTGCACGCGGCGGCCCGAGCGCCCTCGGCTCGTGGGCGTGCAAGAGGGCTGCCATCGGCCCGGCTCAGCGGGAGAACGCGGGCACGAATCCCAGGCCCCCGGAGCCCGTGGCCCCACCCACGGCCGCCGCGGCGACGATGACTATCACGAAGACGAGCGCCACGAGCAGGATGCCGCAGCCCACGCACGAGATCGCGCAGCTCCCGGTCGCCTGACCGGTCGACAGGTCCCGGCTGAGGCTCGCGCCGAGGATGACCAGCCATATGTGCCACACGAGCGCGATCAGGCCGAGGAGGTTGCCGAGCGTGTTGAACAGCGCCGCGGCGGTCGGCTCGTTCGTCGCGGTGGCGATCAGCCCGAGCACAAGGTTGATCAGGCTGAGCACGGCGTACGGAGCGGCCGCCACCCCGACCGTCGCGAGCAGGGCGCCGAACGGTCCCCGGCCGCCGAGCATCGCGGTCGCCGCGTACATCAGGCACGAGATGACGATCCACCACACGAGCGGGGCGACTCCGGACAACACCGGCAGGAAAGTGCCGACCGCCCGGGCGATCTCTCTCGCCTGCTGCGAGCTTATCTCGGGATTGCTGGTGAGCTCGCGGTTCAGCTGACTCAGGTTGCCGCCCTGGCTGACGATCCCCGCGAGCAGGCTGACGATCGCCCACACGATGACGATCGCCAGCCCGGTGAGCACTGCCCGGTCCGCCGCCACATTCGCCATGACCTGCGAGGGTCGCCACAGGACGGAGAGACCGTCCGTGATGCCTATTCGCCTAGATTCTTCCTCCAAGCTCTCCTCCCGACGTCGTGTTTCCTCGATTACAGAGCAGATCGCAGACCTGTTGCAAGCGTGCGCGTCCCCGGAGGGAGGCGCGAGCGGATGGACAAGTATATAGGACCCGTACCGCTCGCGAAAGCTCGGCGAGCGCTGAGCTCGGGCTGCTGAGTGGCGAGCAGTTCTCCGCGGCTCTCAGTACTCGCCGAGCTCCCAGTCGAAGAAGACGAGCTTGCCCTCGACGGCGTGGTCGCGCGCCCGACGCGTCTTGCGGGCGGGCTCGATGCGGGCGTAGCCGCTGTTGTAGTAGAGAAGGGGGTCCGCCTGCCGCTCGATCCGCATGTCCTCCACCTGCCCGAAGAAGACGGTGTGGTCCCCCTGCTCGGTGTGGTCCACGAGCCTGCAGTCCACCCACGCCAGGCACCCCTCGAGTATGGGGGCACCGGTGACGCCGGGGCGCAGCCTGACGTCGGCGAACTGGTCGGGCGGTCGGTTGCGCGAGCCGAACCGCTTGGCGAGCTCTATCTGGTCGGCGGCCAGCACGTTCACGGCGAACGCCGAGGTGCGCAGGATGTGCGTCCGAGTCTCGCCCTCCATCACGGAGACCATCACGATCGGCGGGTTGAGGGATATCGAGGTGAAGGCGTTGGCGGTCATCGCCCAGGGGGTCTCGTCGAGGGCGGTGGTTATCAGGGTGACTCCGGTCGCGAACTGTCCGAGTACCTTGCGGTAGAGCGCAGTGTCGAAGGCCACACGAAACTCCAGGCTGTCTTGCCGGACGACGACAATCTTACGGGCCGCGTCTCGGGGGTGTCAATCCGGGCCCCGCTACCGCTCGGACGTGAGGTCGCGGGCGGCGTCGGAGTCCACGAGCCACAGCGCTGTCCCGTTCGTCGGGTGGATGAGCTGTGCCGGGTACTCCTCAGGCGCGCGCTCGCCCTCGAGCACCTGTTTGAGCGCCGGGGCCTTCTCTGAGCCGGTGACGAGCACCACGACCTGCGCGGCGGCGTTGATGAGCGTCGAGGTGAAGCTGATGCGGTCCGCGTTCAGCTTCGGGACGTGGTTGGCCACAACGAGCCTGTCGGTCACGCCCACGGCGTCGGTGTGCGGGAAGAGGGAGGCCGTGTGGCCGTCGACCCCCATCCCCAGGTAGATCAGGTCGAACCTCGGGGGCTCTTCGGGGACCCACTGGCGCACGGCGTCCTCGTACTCCTCGGCTGCCTCGTCGGGGGCGATCTCGCCGCGCATCCGGTGGACGTTCGCCTCGGGTATCGTCAGCTTCGAGAGCAGGGCGCGCTCGGCTGCGCCGTAGTTGCTCTCGGGGTCGTCCGGAGGCACACAGCGCTCGTCGCTCCAGAAGAAGATGACGCGTTCCCACTCGACGCGGTCGGCGTTGTTGCCCGAGGTCAGCTCCTCGTACATCCCGACGGGCGTCGAGCCTCCGGAGAGGGCGACGGTGAAGACACCCTTCTCCTCGACCGCGTCGTGGGCGGCCCGGACGAACATCTCCGCTGCCCGCCTCGCCACGTCCTGCTTCGTCGGGAGCACCACGACCTGAGTGCGATGGGCCATTGCTCTAGCGATCCCCTTCCAGTACGTCCGCGGCCACCTCGAGCGCGCGCTCGTACTCCTCGTCCCTCGAGGCCGACACGAGCGCCTGGTCGAGGGCATCCGAGGTGTCGACCGAACCGAGAGCTGCCTTCTCCTCGATGAGGGATTGATCCCCGACCGTGCCGTGGGCGCTGACGTGCCCCGGGTCCTCGCTCGTCCGGTCGACGCAGAACCGCGCCCTCTCTCCGTCGTGTTCGGTCTCGAGGCAGAAGGAGACGAGGCTCCCGGGCTCGATGCCCGCTTTCTCGACGGGAGCGAGGACGACCTCCGACGGCCGCTCTCCGAGGCGGGAGAACAGCCAGCCCGCGAGGAGGGCGGCCTGGGCCCGCGACCCCGCGCCCCCATCAGAGGCGTACTCGAGGGTGAGCCTCTTGATCCCGTACAGGTGCGGCAGGAGCGCGGCGTCGTCGAAGAACCGTGCCACGACCTCGCGCCACGAGGCGAGCCTGATCCAGTTCAGGTCGGCGACCGCGCACGCGGGCGGCCTGTCCCTCCTGGCCAGCTCCAGCGCCCCCCGAAGGGTGCGTGGGGAGGCGTCGAACGAGGCCGAGTCGAGGATCAGCTTCTGGACCGGGCGCACGAGGTCTTGAAACGCGGGCGAGTCGAAGTCCGGCTCTCCCTGCCACCACAGGTACATCGGCAGGTCGGGCGTGGCCAGGCGGGCGACGATCGAGCCGAGGTGGTTGGCCGGCTCGCCGTTCGCGCCGACGAAGATCTGCTCGCAGCACATCTGCGCTCCGCCACGCGGGTCGGCGTAGCAGAAGGCGTTGATAGAGGTATCGAGCGAGTCCTCGGGCTGGCAGGGCTCTGCGCTGAGCACGATGGCGCGGAGCGGGTGGCGGTGCAGGAGCCTTCCGGTGATCTCGCTCAGGCTCGCGGCCTCCGAGTCGCTCGCGGTGTAGACCAGCAGGTTGAGAACGCTAGTCCTGACCGGCAGGGCGCGGCCCTGGGCGGCCTGGACGGTGTCGTGCCACAGGCGGTTCAGCTCGCGCTCTATGTCGCCGAGCTGAACCTTCTGGCCCTCCCAGGTCAGCCCGCTGTACTGCTGCGTGCCCGACGAGCTCATGCGCTCCTTCCCTTCGTCCGGCGCCGCGCGCTACGGCCAGCGCCACTCGCGGCCGTCGCGGTAGAGCAGCCTGTCGGCCTCCCTCGGCCCCCACGTGCCGCTCTCATAGTTCGGAAAGTCCGGAGGCGGCATCTGCTCCCACGCGTCGAGGATGTCGGTGATGAAGGCCCAGGACGCCTCGACCTCGTCGCTGCGGGTGAAGAGGGTGGAGTCTCCGAGCAGGCAGTCGAGCAGCAGCCGCTCGTAAGCCTCGGGCGGCTCGGTGCCGAACGAGGTCCCGTACAGGAACTCCATCTTGACTGGCCGGAGGCTCGTGCGGGTGCCGGGGGTCTTGACGAGCACCTTCAGACTGATGCCCTCGTCCGGCTGGATGCGCAGCGCGAGCACGTTCGGCTCCAGCCCGCCCTGCACCTCTGAGCCGAAGAGCATGTGTGGAGGCTGCTTGAACTGGATCGCGATCTCCGTGACCCTCTTGGTCAGCTCCTTGCCCGTCCGCATGTAGAAGGGCACCCCCTGCCACCGCCAGTTGTCTATGAACAGCTTGAGAGCGACGTAAGTCTCCGTGGCCGAGTCTCGGTTGACGTTGCTCTCCTCGCGGTAAGCCTGCAGGTGGTCGGAGTGGACCCAGCCGCCCGCGTACTGGCCACGGACGACCTGCTCGGCGACGGCGTTGCCGCGGATCGGGCGGATGGCGCGCAGCACCTTCACCTTCTCGTCGCGCACCGCGTTCGCCTCGAAGGACACGGGCGGCTCCATCGCCACCAGGTTTAGGAGCTGGAGCAGGTGGCTCTGGACCATGTCCCTCAGCGCGCCGGACTCCTCGTAGTAGCGCCCCCTCCCCTCGACGCCGATGCTCTCGGCCGCGGTGATCTGGATGTGGTCCACGTAGCGCCGGTCCCAGATCGGCTCGAAGATGCCGTTCGCGAACCTGAACATCAGGATGTTCTGCACGGTCTCCTTGCCCAGGTAGTGGTCTATGCGGTAGATCTGGTTCTCCGAGAAGACCCTGTGCAGCTGCTCGTTCAGCTCCCGGGCCGACTCCAGGTCGTGGCCGAACGGCTTCTCGATGATGAGGCGCGTGTAGCCCTGTTCGGTCTTGCGGTTGCGACCGCCGAGCTCTGCCTCTCCGAGCCTCTCGATGATGGTAGGATAATAGCTGGGCTGCGTGGCGAGGTAGTAGATGACGTTGCTGCCGATGCCGTGCTCCTGCTCCTTCTCGGTGAGCAGCTTGTTGAGCCGTTCGTAGCCCTCGCAGCTCTCGAACTCGGAGGACAGGAAGTGCAGCTTCTGACAGAAGGTCTCCCACACCGCCGGGTCGAGCGGCCTGCGGGAGAACTGCTCGATCCCGCTGCGCATCTCCTCCCGGAACTTGTCGTCGGACCAGTCCCGCCTCGCGAAGCCGACGACCGAGAAGCTGGAGGGCAGGTGGTGATCCATCTCGAGGTTGTACAGCGCCGGCAGGAGCTTACGGTGCGTCAGATCCCCGGTGGCCCCGAATATGACGATGGTGGTCGGCTGGGGTGTGCGCTCCAGCCGCGACTCTCTCCTCAGCGGATTCTCGACGGTCGTCGTCATACTTACCTCACAGCCTGACTACGAACTGCTGTAGTCATGATAGCCCCGCATCGGATTCCCTGCCTCCTCGCACCGTTGTGGGGTGCGGGGACGCTCGACCTCCGCGTCCCCGCAGTCATTTAGCATAATCCGGGCGCTCGGGGCAAGCCCCCGTCAGTGTGCGACGGCGACCGCGTCCTCGATGAGGTCGCGGATCGCCCTGAGGCCGCCCACCAGGTCCCCTGTGATGTGCAGGCGCACCGCCCTGCGGCCACGACCCTTCAGAGCTTGGAAGTCTCCGAGCGCCTGCGCCCGCTTCAGCGTGTTGAAGCTGTAGTCGGCGCCGGGGATGGCCAGGTCCTCGCCCTCCTGCCTCGTGATCTGGACGAACACACCGTTCTTAGGTCCTCCCTTGTGCAGCTGCCCCGTCTAGTGCAGGAAGCGCGGGCCGAAGCCGACGGTCGTGGCCACCTTCAGCGCGTCGCGCGCGGTGAGCCGGATCTCGTCGAGGGCGTGCTCGGTGGTGTCCGTGCGCTGGACGTACGCCATGATCGCCACGTAGTCGCCCGGCCGCACCTCCGAGAAGAAGCGCCCGAGCGCGTCCGCGGCGGATCTGCCCGCGAGGCCGAACACGGCGACCTCTCCCGTGCTCGAGTCGGGCGTGCCCTCGGGCAGCCTGCCCTTCTGCTCGTACTCTTCGAGGAGCCTGGAGGTGTTGTCCTTGCTCTCCTGCACGTTCGGCTCGTCGAAGGGGTTGATGCCGAGCACGGCGCCTGCCGCGGCGGTGGCGATCTCCCAGCGCAGGAACTCCCCTCCGAGCCCGAGCGGCCCGGGGACGCGCAGGGTCACGACCGGATGCCCCGCCCGCGCGAGTGCACCGAGCTTCTCGCGGGCGGCCCGGTCCTCCGGGGCCCCCATGTCGAGGTGCACGAACAGCCGGTCTGCTCCGTACACGGATGGCGGGCCGAGCGCCTCGCCCTCGACCGGCAGTATCCCGACGCCCTCCTTGCCCGTGCTCTCCGCGATGAGCTGCTCCACCCAGTAGCCGAAGGTGGCGATGCCGGGCGAGGTGACGAGCGTGAGCTTGTCGCGCCCGGCCCTCGCGGCCTCGCCCATCACCGCCCCGAGCCACAGCCCCGGGTCGTCCTCGGCGAGCGTCTCGGGTCCGCACGCCTCGGCCATCTCGCGCGCGGTGCCGAGCAGCTTCTCGATATCCGCCCCGATGATCGCTCCCGGCACGAGGCCGAAGTAGGAGAGCGCGGAATAGCGCCCGCCGATGTCCTCGCGGTTCTCGAACACGCGCCTGAAGCCGCGCTTGCGGTCGTCGGACGCGAGCGGCGTGCCGGGGTCGGTGATCGCGACGAAGTTCTCGCCCGCGCGCTGCCCCTTCACCTCCTCGAGCCTCTCCCAGAAGTAGTGGTACAGGGAGAGCGTCTCGAGGGTGGTGCCGGACTTGCTCGACACGATGAAGACGGTCCGGGCGAGGTCCACCTGGTTCTGCACGGCGAGGATGCTGTCCGTATCGGTGGTGTCGAGCACGAACAGGCGCGGGTAGCCCGAGCGGGGGCCGAAGGTGTGCTCGAGCACGTCGGGCGCGAGGCTGCTGCCGCCCATCCCGAGCAGGACCGCGTCGGTGTATCCCTCGTCCTTCAGCTGTGCGGCGAACCGCTCGAGCTCGTCCGCCTCCCGGCTCATCTCCTCGACGACCGGCAGCCAGCCGAGCCGGTTGTTGATCTTCTCGGTCGTGGCGGCGTCCTTCTTCCAGAGGGTGCCGTCCCGCTGCCAGAGCCTGCGGGGGAACGACTCGTCGTCGAACTGCTTCAGCCGCGAGCCCACCTTCGCGGCGAGGTCTCCGAGCTGCGCCGACTGCCGCTCCTCGACCTCCGAGAGCAGCACGTCGTGCTTCTCCCGGATCACGTTCTCGAGGTTCTCGAACGACTCGGCGAACAGCCTGACCCCGTCCGCCTGCAGCTTGTCCGTCACGTCCTTCATGCCGATGCCGAGCGCCTCCAGCTTCTCGATGGTCGCGTGGGCGCCCTCGAGGTCCTTGTCCACCGTCCGCGCCACGGTGCCGTGGTCGAGGAACGCCTCGATCGTGGCGGGCGGCATGGTGTTGACCGTGTCCGGCCCTATCAGCTCGTCCACGTACATCACATCGGAGTAGGCCGGGTTCTTCGTGCTCGTGCTGGCCCACAGCGGGCGCTGCACCCTCGCCCCCTTCGCCCTGAGCCTTTGGAAACGCTCTCCCGAGAACTTCCGCTGGAAGCGCTCGTAGGCTATCTTCGCGTTGGCTATCGCTGCCTTGCCTTTGAGCCCCTCGAGCTCGCGCCTCCTCGCCTCGTCGCGCTCGGCCCGGATCAGCGCGTCGAGACGCTCGTCCACCTCGGTGTCCACTCGGCTCACGAAGAAGCTCGCGACCGAGGCGATGTGGCTCAGGTCCTTGCCCTCCGATGCGCGCGCCTCGAGAGCGTCGAGGTAGGCGTCCATCACCTGCTCGTAGAAATCCACCGAGAAGATGAGGGTGATGTTGACGTTGATCCCCTCGGAGAGCAGCTGGCGGATCGCCGGGATGCCCTCGTTCGTGGCCGGCACCTTGATCAGCACGTTCGGGCGGCCGATCGTCGAGAAGAACTTGCGCGCTTCCTCGATGGTGGCGTGGGTGTCGTAGGCGAGCCTGGGGGAGACCTCGATGCTCACGTAGCCGTCCGCCCCGTCGGTCGCGTCGTAGATGGGACGGAGGACGTCCGCGGTGGTGCGGATGTCCTCCACGATGAGCCCCTCGTAGATCTCGCCGGGGCTGGCGCCCCGGGCGACCATCTCCCTGACGGCCTCATCGTAGTCGGTGTTGCCCGAGATCGCCCTCTCGAAGATCGTCGGGTTGGCGGTGACGCCCGTGATGCCCTTCTCGATCAGGTCCTTCAGCCCGCCGGAGGCTATCAGCTCTCGCTGGATGAAGTCTATCCACGGGCTCTGGCCCGCCTGTCTGAGCTCCTCGAGCCTGGTGGCCATTGTCGGCTCCTCCTGTTGCGACTACTTGACGAGGGAGCGGGCGGCGTCGGCGATGTGCTTCGCGTCGATGCCCGCCGCGTCCAGCAGCTCGTCCGGCGTGCCCGAGCCGGGCATTATCCTCACCGCGAGGTGCTTCATCCGGAGGTTCAGCAGCCGGCCGCCGTCGCTCGACGCGAACGCCTCGAGCACGGCCTCGCCGATCCCGCCCTCCGGCCAGTGGTCCTCCGCGACGACGAACCTGCCGCCGGTGGCCTCGGCCGCCGCGCGAAGGGTTTCGAAGTCTATCGGCTTGACGGAGTACAGGTCTATCACCCGCGCGGAGATGCCCTCCTTCTGCAGCTCCTCGCAAGCCTTCAACGCCTCGTGGAGCGTGACTCCCGCGCCGATGAGCGTGACCTGGTCGTCCTCCGACTGCCTGACGACCTTGCTGCCGCCGATACGGAAGGTCTCGTCCGCGCCGTAGAGCGTGGGCGTGGCCTCGCGGGTGGTGCGGATGAAGCTGATGCCGGGCTGGTCGGCCATCGCCGCGACGAGCTGGGCCGTCTGGTTCGGGTCGGACGGGTACAGGACCGTGCTGCCGTGCACCGCGCGCATCATCGCCAGGTCCTCGAGCCCCATCTGAGAGGGGCCGTCCTGGCCGATGGAGACGCCCGCGTGGGAGCCGCACAGCCGGATGTTCGCCTCGGAGATCGCGGCCATGCGGATGAAGTCGAAGGCTCGGGTGAGGAACGCCGCGAACGTCGAGGCGAAGGGCACCCTCTTGCGGGCGCTCAGCCCCACCGCCGCCGCGATCATCTGCTGCTCGGCGATGTACATCTCGAAGTAGCGGTCGGGGTAGGCGTGGGCGAACTCCTCTGCGTAGGTGGAGTTGCTCACCTCGCCGTCGAGCGCGACCACGTCCTCGCGAGCGCCTCCGAGCGCCTTGAGCGCGTCTCCGTACGCGCGCCGGGTGGCCACCTTCGAGCCCGGATCGTACGTCGGCAGCTGGAGCTTGCCGTCGCCGCGCCTGACCGGGTCCTTCGGCGTGCTCTCGGGCTTGGGCACTTGGACGACGAGGTTTCGCTCGCCCCCCAGCTCGTCGATCGCCTGCTGCTCCTGGTCGGGCTTCACCGGCTTGCCGTGCCAGTTCTCCTGGTTCTCGAGGAACGAGACCCCGCGCCCCTTCAGTGTATGGGCGATGATGACGGTCGGCTGGCCCTGACGGCTCACAGCCTCCTGGTAGGCCCCGTCTATCTGGTCGAGGTCGTGGCCATCGATCTGGATGGTGTGCCAGCCGAACGCCTTGAAGCGCTCGGCGTACGCGTCGCTGTTCCAGCCGAGCATGGTCTGGCCCCTCTGACCCAGCCGGTTCATGTCCACGATCGCGATCAGGTTGTCCAGCTGGTAGTGGCCCGCGTGCTCGAACGCCTCGTACACAGAGCCCTCGGCGGTCTCGCTGTCCCCCAGGAGGACCCACACCTTGTACGGGATCTTGTCGAGGTACTTGCCCGCGAGCGCGACGCCCACGCCGATCGGCAGGCCCTGGCCGAGCGAGCCCGTGGCGACGTCCACCCAGGGGATCGCGGGCGTCGGGTGCCCCTGCAGGCGGCTGCCGAGCTTGCGGAAGCTCATCAGCTCCTCGTCGCTGATCGCGCCCGCCGCCTTGAACATCGAGTACAGCAGGGGCGAGGCGTGGCCCTTCGAGAAGATCAGGTGGTCGTTCGCCGGGTTGTCGGGGTTATCGAAGTCGTAGTGCAGGTACTTGGTCATGAGCACGGCCATCAGATCGGCCGCGGACATGGACGAGGTCGGGTGGCCGGAGCCGCCCGCGGTGCTGCACCGAATGCTGTCGACCCGGAGCTGCTGCGCCAGCTCGTGCCACTGCTCTGTCCCGACCTTTATCCTCTCGGCTTGAGTAGTCATTCAGCTAACCTCCGTACGATTTCTGTTGAAGCGCCCCGGGGCGCGCCCACTCCGGCGTCTTCGGGCTCGATCATGCCCCCATTGTCCTCAGAGCGGTCGTTACGGCGCGGGTCCGCTCCTCGAGCGCCCGGTAGGCCGCGTGCCGCTCGGGGTCCGGCGGATACGGATCGGACTTGTCGGTGTTTGGGTGCATCACGTCAGGTATGACGCCCGATGCCTCGAGCGCCAGCAGCGCGGCACCGCGGGTCGAGGGCTCGACGTCGGTCGAGATGCGCACCGGCCTTCCGAGCGAGTCCGCCAGGTTTCGCCGCAACGCCCCGGATCGGTTGAGAGCTCCTCCCGAGGCGACTATCTCCCGTATGTCGCTCGCGCTCCTCCTCAGCATATTGTGTACCCGCATGAAGTCGGCCAGCACCCCCTCGATCCCCGCGAGGAAGATGTCCAGCGGAGAGGTGTTGAGCCTGAGGCCGAGCAGCGCGCCGGTCGCATCGGGCGGCCAGTCGGGGCTGCGCTCTCCCGCGAGGTGGGCCACGAAGCAGAGCCCGGTGTCGCCGGGCGTGCGCTCCGAGAGCGCCCGCTCCGCCTCATCGGGCTCGACGCGCAGCGACTCGAGCAGCCACTCGTACACGTTGCCCGCGTTGCTCAGCGCGCCGCCCAGGAGCAGCCTCCGGCCGTCTATCCGGTACAGCCAC
>CADDYR010000001.1 GCA_902810765.1 Chloroflexota bacterium | reverse complement strand
GGGGGAGTACAGCGGAGCAGATCGGCTCACCCCGCCACCTGGTTGGTGCCGATCGCCTTCGGGCTCATCTGGGCCATCGACGCCTGGTTCAAGTGGCAGCCGGAGTTTCAGCATACCTTCATGAAGATTGTGCGGGGCGGAGCCGACAGTCAGCCCAGCTGGCTGGGGCCCTGGTATCATTTCTGGCAGACGACGCTCCAACCCTACGCCCACTCGCTGGCGATTGCCTCGGCGATCATCGAGACGGTCATCGCCGCCGCCTTGATCCTTGGCTTCGCGCGCAAGTCCATCTACCTCGTTGGCGCGCTCTGGTCTTTTGGGATCTGGGCGGTGCCGGAGGGCTTCGGCAACGTAAGCCGGGAAGCCTACACCGACATCGGCACTTCCATCATCTATGTGACGGTGTTTGCGGCGCTCTGGGCGATCGACTCCTGCATCGGTCCACGGCGCTACAGCCTCGATGCCCTGATCGAGCGGTACTTCCTGGGCTGGAAGCGCATCGCCGAAGTCAGGGACGCATAGCCGTGATGGGCACATCGGCGCGAGGCCCCTCAATGACGGCTGCCGATCCCGGCCGGGGGTCCTCGCCCTGCTCCTTCTCGCGGGGGCCCGCGCCACGCCCTCCGGCGCGTCAGGACGATTAAGTAAGGGCTCCCCGTCCAGTGGGGCACGGCATGCTTATTGCAGTTCGGCCGGCAGTCGGCCACAGACAGCCCGGAGAGGCTGGGAGGCGGGGACGCCTCTCTCTAGCCTCCAAGCGGCGGTCAAGCGATGAGTGCCTGGATAGTGCCGCATCGCTGAGCAAAGGAGGTGATACCAGTACCAAGACAGGAGAGCACGATGGACAGTAGCGCCATTGGCATGGAAAGAAGGGAGAACACGATGCGTAGGCTGCTTCTCGTTGTGACCTTCACAGGTGCTCTGCTGGCCCTGCCGGCAGCGCCAGCGCTGGCCGATGTGTCTCACACCCAGATGCTCCCGGCGGCCGCCTGTAATGCGGGCACCATGAATGCCCATAATCGCATCCCAGCGACCACGGGGACAGGGACTACCACACCGGCGCACGCCGCCGTTCCAGGGACCGCGTTCGTGACGCCCTGCGGCCACGGTGGCTAGCTGAGCATCCGGGAGTGGGCGATGGGGCAACACCTTAGGTGTTGCCCCATCGCCATTTGTCGCGGTCATCACCTCCGGGTGTGACTTCCCTAGCTATCTGCAGCATCTTTTGGCTCTTACGCTCCTTTGATACTGCTGGCGAATTGGCTAGCAGGGTGTGGGAGGTGCTATTAGTCTGGTGAAAGGTGAGGTCCGGGTCTTGGCCTTCGGCTGCTCGCTGAACCATTCCGCCACCCTCAACAGGTTCACCCCCGCTGCTGCCAGTACATGGCTCAGATGCACCTTCGCCAAGACCACAAAGCGTGAGCGACGCAAGCCCATCATCCGCATTCCCCTTGAGATGGTGCCCTCGATGCCCGCTCGCTTGGCGTACTCTCGCGTGTACTCCGGCGTCTCGACGTACTCTCTCCTCGCCTTGAGCGCCTCGTACTCCTCGCTGGTGCGGATGGTGATCGTTCTCCTCGGGTACTTTCTCGCTGAATGGATACACGACTGACGACTAGAGCAAGCTTTGCAATCCTTCGTCGAGAACTTGACCTTGATCACCTGATTCGTGCGCTTGTCCACCGCCGGTGTCCAGTTGATGCTCCTGTGTCCCTTGGGTGGCGCACTCGTGCTCCCAGTCGATCGCGAAACTCTGAGCGTCGAAGCCCTCGCCTTCCGTAGCCTGCCACTTCGCGTCGGGGCCAGCAGGACCGATCAGCTCCACACCACGCTCCCGCTTGCTCCTAACCATCAGCTCCGCGTCCAGATACGCTGTGTCCACCACGTGAATACCCGGCGACAGCTCCCGCTCCTCGAGCCCCCGATGTACGTGTGGGGTCACATCACCGTCGTCGATTGGGGCCGGGGCGGTCTCAACGTGCGTGATGAGCACAGGCTTGTCCTCATCGCGGGTCTCGGTGAGATGCACCTTGTATCCCCCCTACGAGGTCGTGCGCTCCCTCGCGTAATGGCCGTCCGGGTCATAGGGCGAGCTCAGAAAGAGCAAGGAGGGAGGTATGCCCTCCTCGCGGGTCCTCCATCGGATACCGTCCTCAGCCTGATAGTAATTTCGCATCCACACTCGCCTGAGAGTCTCGACTGCGGACATCCCCCTGAGCCAGCCGGGTGCATCAGCCGAGTGGATCGCCCCCAGCAGCCTCGCTCCGTCGGTGCCGATAGCCTCCGCCAGTGCCTGACGCTCCTCTTGCTTGGACGGGATCCGAGTCATCCTCGGCGCGACGTTCGTAGCGCTCCACCCATTCGGGCTGGGCGTGTGCCACTAACCAATCGGGCGCAACCGTGGCTAATGCATTGAGCATGTGGCGCATGGTCTGTAGTGGACGCCGGAATTTGGACGGTGAGAAGGGCATCTTGAGGGTGTAGACTGAGCGGTATGAGGAAGCATCATACACGACGTTCAAGGCGCAGGTGGTGCGCGAGATGCTGCGGGAACACCAGAGCATCTCACAGCTAGCCTCGGAGCACGGGGTGCATCCGAACGTGCTGCACAACTGGAAGGCGCAGGCGCTGGAGGGGCTACCGGGTCTGTTCGAGGGACGCGACAGCACGGCATCGCTCCGAGAGGCACACGAGAGGGCGTGGAGGCGGCCACTCAGGACTGGCAGGCGAGGCAGGCCCCGGTTGGTAACCAAGCCGGGACTGCTCTTGGGACAGGCGGTCAAGTAGTACCAGCAACGCCGGGTGGTGGGAGTAGTGCGCCGAGCGGCGGTAGGGAGTATCGAGGCAGCATTTAGAGTGCGTTTCAAAACCTGTAATTGAGGTAGCCGAGACATATGAGTGCACAGCCTAGATGGAGGAATGCCTCGTGGATGTCATCACGACGCTCATAGCGGATCGCGAGCCTGCGGTACCTGCTAAGCCACGCAAGGGTTCTCTCCACCACCCACCTGTACCGCCCCAGCCTCTGGCTGACGATGCCCTTGCGAGCTATCCGACACCGAACGCCACGGCTTCTGAGTGTCTGCCTGCACTTGCGGTCGTCGTACGCCTTGTCGGCGTGCAGCTTGCCGGGTTGGCCTGCCGCTAGGGCGCTTGATCGGCTCCACGGCGTCCAACAGCTCCTGGAAGACCATCGAGTCGTGGGTGTTGGCGCCACTGAGCACAACGACCAACACGGCGTGTATCGCGGCCTCTACGAATGGGACGGCCCCGAGCACGCCGAGCACTACGCCCACTGCCTGTGGTGGGTGCTCGCGCTGGGCTGCGATCCGCGCTCCATCCGCTACAGGGTGCTGCCCGGGCTACGACGCGACACACTGCTCGCTTCCCCATAGGTGCTCGACCCGATGCCGGATGCCGCCGAGGCGTGGTGGCGGCCCAGCGAGGTAGTGTGATGCCGGCAGCGGAGGTGCTGGTGGTGGATGCCGGTCCGACCGGTCTGGCGCTGGCGCTGCAGGCGCACGACCACGGCGCCCGTGTCCGCATCGTCGAGCGGCGCCCTGAGATGTTCCGGCCGTCCCGCGCGCTCATTCTGCACCCCCGCACATTGGAGGTGCTGCGACCGCTCGCTGTCACAGAGTCGTTGCTGGCCCGGGCGGATGTGGCCCCCGAGGTCCCCCTGCACCTGGGATCCCGCATGGTCCCAGTCGGGGTGGCCGAGCTCGAGCTGTCCGACACGGCGTTCCCGCACCTATCGCTCGTGCGGCAGATGGACGTCGAGACGGTGCTCTCGCAAGCGCTCGCGGACCGAGGGGTCTATGTGGAGCGAGGCGTCGAGTTGATCGAAGTGAGGGAGGGGGTGACCTGCGCGCGTGCAACCCTCAGGTCGCGAGCGGGGATCGAGCAGAGAGATTACGACTTCGTCCTTGCCTCCTACGATCTAGAGCTACGGCCGGCGGCGCGCCGGGTGCTCGCTATGACGCACGTCGCCTTCTGGGCGGAGGCCTCCGCCGGCCCGCTGCCCTCGCTGCTCCGCGGCGTGATGGCCCCGCTCGGTGCCCCGGTGGTACCGGTCCTAATCGGCCGCCGACGGCTGGTTGCTGAGGCAGTTCGCTGGATCTCCCACCTGCGCGTGGCTCACCCCGACAGCCTCATATCGGTGTAAGGAGCGCCGGGGCTGCGCGGCTGGCCCGGCGCCGGGCACCGGCTGCCCGACTCGACCGTCACCTCCGGCGGACTGCGTGTCAGGCTGCACACCCTGATTGCCCGCCCAGGAGTACACGTGCTCCTCGAGCGCGACGCCTGCGACCTCGAGGCTCTGGACCTGGGCCCGCAGGTCACGGCCCATAGGCTGACGAGCGAGCCCGGCACCGGATTGGTGGCGGTCCGCCCCGACGGGTACGTGGGCTTACGCTGTCGAGTCGTCGATGCGCGTCAGTTGGGGGCGTGGCTCGCTTGCATCGGTGCTGGGTAGCCAACAGGTGTCGACAACCTCGCGCTGGGTGAGGGCACGCCTAGGTTGAGGGCCGGAGCTCGGCTCCGCTCGCCCGCAGGTTGAGCCGGTGGATTCAGGAAGTCTGGGAGAGGCCGTACTCATCTCCGGTCCGCCTCAACCATATCTCCACGTTATCTCCACGCTCCGCTAACACTGAGCTAACACGCGGGGTGTAGGCTTGGCCGTAATCCAATCAGGGTAACCCCTGAGAGGTCGGACACGACGGGCTCAGACTCAAAAGGAGGAAACTGCTATGGTTCGTCGTCTGCTCGCAGCGCTCGCGCTCGTGTCGGCCGTGTGTATCGGCATCGTCCCAGCGCACGCCGCTGCCACCACCTACACCCAGACCTACAAGGATCAGACGGAGTCGTTCACCGACACCCTCTTCTGCTCGCCCCAGCTCTACGACATCACCCTCACCTACAATGGAGTCGAGCACGTGACGGTGAGACCGGGTGGGGCCTACGATCCCAGCACCGATGAGGGCGTGAACTACTCGCTCACGGAGACCCAGACAGGGAGCTTCAGCGCGGTGCCCACCAACGGCGTCGGTCCCTCCTACAGCGGCACCTTCACATTCTGGGACGGGGGCTCGGTGAACGCGAGTGGTGATGGCGCTTTCACCTTCACACTCTCGATACGAGGCACGGGCTCGGACGGCTCGAGCTTCTCGCCGCACGTGGTGATCCACGGCAACTGGAACCAGAACGTGCAGAAGATGTTCCAGAAAGTGATGGGCTGCGGCTGAGAAGGCAGCTCTACCAAGTCCCAGAGCCGAGCTTCATCGGCTCTGGGACTCGCCTATAGGTGCGAAGGGTAGAGTCCGCACACATAGGAAGCCCACTGGAGCACCTGTCGGCTCGGCAGCCGCTCCATCTCGACGGGCCTGCCGTCCTCGTCAAGGATCTCGTAACTCTCCAGGTCTACCGGCTGGGGCGCGTGCACAAGGGTCGCGACGGACGGATACCCCATGGCGTGGGCCGCAGCATCGTTGGCGTAGACGACGCGGCCGTTCTTGTCCAGCACCGCGACTCCATCCGCCAGGCTCTGAAAGATCGCGTCGAGCAGGTCTACCGAGCGAAGAATCTGGGCCTGAGCCAGCTCGCTTACGACATCCGGCTCGGGGGTGCCGTTGGAAAGAGATAAGGCGGTTGAGCCGCCGCCCTCATCCATTGACATAGGGCTGCTTCTCAGAGCAGATTCTATATCCCGAGAGCCGCCAGGACAATGCGCGCAACGCGTGTTCGCACTGAATACACGCAAAGACGTTGGTTCTGAGCGCTCTTCGGTCCTGTGGAGCTGTCCTCGAGCCGCGGCTCCCGCACTTTCCAGGGGGCGGAGCGACGGGCAGGAAGGCCAGCACACCTGCCCAACTGTCGAAGGGCCGCGACAACCTGATATGATCGGGGCGGCGGAGCCGTCCGCCGTCAACCGAATACTATGGGCGTCTTAGGCACAGGAAAGCTTCCCTGTGCCTTTCTCGTGCTCTGAAATCGGAGGAGGCAGGATATGATCCATACCTCATCCCGCCCGGCCGCGAGTGCGCTGCCTCGCTCGTCGCGCGAGCGGCGCCCTCGCGCCGCTGCTTCAGCACGTGGAGGTATCGTGCGGTTGCACTAAGCCTACCCGGACTCGATGCAGTTGTACGCAGCCCGTGTGCCAAACGAGGTCGCCCCGGCTCACCGTCCGGGTAGTCGAGCCCCCTCCATCGGGTGTTGTGGCCCGCGGCGGCCTCGCTATATGCTGTACGCAGTGCCGACGACACGAAGATCGGATGCACGTGGCTGATGACAGGAGGCGCACGATGGCAGCGAGGTACAGGCAAACGCTCGGGCGTCGAATAGCGAACGCGGCTCATGATACTGCTCGGCAGGTGGTTGGAGCCACAGTTCATCCTGCCGACGGTCGCGGCGCTGGAGCGAGCGGACGTGCTCGGCTACGATTCGCAGCCGGAGGCTCGCGGCTCGGGCTTGTCTGAGGACGAGCGCTCGCACGCGCGCTTGCTGGGCGCGGTGGCCGGCGCTACTGGGCGAGGACTCGAAGGAGGGGCGATATCCCAGCTGGAGGGGAGACATCGCGCGTCCAGCGGCAACGCGCTCAGGGCGGCCGTGCTCGGCGCGAACGACGGGCTCCTGTCCAACTTCAGCCTGGTAATGGGGGTGGCGGGAGCCGAGCTGAGCACCTACTCCATCCTGATCACGGGGCTCGCGGGCCTGCTAGCCGGGGCCGGCTCGATGGCTCTGGGCGAGTGGATCTCGGGGTAGAGCTCGCGCGAGCTCTACCAGCGGCAGATCGGCATAGAGGCCGAGGAGCTCGAGGCACTGCCGGGCGAGGAGGAAGAGGAGCTCTGCTTGATTTACCAGGCGAAGGGGCTCTCGGAGCCGCAGGCGCTGGCGGCACGCCTGATGGCGGATGTGCGGAGCGCGCTCGACATGCTGTCGTGGGAGGAGTTGGGCATCGATCCCGAGGATCTGAGGGCTCCGCCTGGGAGGCGAGCGCTACCTCGTTCCTCCTGTTCGCGCTCGGTGCGATCGTGCCCGTCCTGCCGTTCGTCTTCCTGCCGGGGGCGGTCGCCGTCGTTGTGAGCGCGGCGCTGAGCGCGCTGGCGCTGTTCACGATAGGGGCGGCGATCACGCTGATGACGGGACGGAGCGTGCTGTACTCCGGCTCCCGGCAGGTGCTGTTCGGCTTCCTCGCCGCGGCCGTAACGTACCTGATCGGACGGCTGATCGGCGTCGCGGTCGTGGGTTAGCGTCCGCGACCGGCAGCTCGAGGCCCCTGCAACGCCGAAGAGGGAGGAGTCTGTGCCCCCCGTCCTTGCCGGCGGGAGTGGGTTTACGGCCTTGCGCCCCGGGCGCGCCGCAGCTCTCCGGCGCCCGCCGATGCGGTTCGCGGACTCTGCCGGCCGAGAGCGCAGTGGATCAGATAGAGCCCGCAGCCCAGCCGATGCCCAGCAGGGCCGCGCAGCCGAGAGATACGAGCACGCCCGCCGGGTAGAGATAGCGCGGGGCGCGGCCGGTGGGCGCTGACAGGGCGAACGCCAGGATGAACACTGCAGCCAGAGCGAACAGAAAGACGGCGCTCGCGATGCCCGGCGAGACCAAAGCCTGTGGCGTCGCCGCGATCGCCAGGAGGATCGCCGCGGTGACGGGCAGGGCCATCCAGTAACCCGTCCGCAGGGTGACGTAGAGCCCCCACAGACCCGCCACGACGCCAGCAGCGCTCGCCACGGGCTCGGTGCTCAGCAGATCGGGCCACACCTCCCCCGCCCACATCACGGCCGACAGCACGAGCAGCGCCACGCCCGGCGACGTGAGCCACCTGCCCTTGTCGCCCGAGGCGAGCAGGAGGGCGGTGCCGGCGACCGCCAAGATCACCGCGGCGGCGCTATCCGGCCCGAGCTCCAGCGCGTGCAGGCTGCGCAGTGCGAGCAGCAATCCCGCGAGCACGAGCAGCACGCCCGCAAGCCCTCTTCGATAGCTGATCTCCATCACCGCTCTCCTTCCACGCCCGTCTTATCATCCGGCTCGCACGAGGACGAGGGGCCTGTCTCCCCCTCTCAGGACCGCGTCCGCGACGCTGCCCAGCACCGCGCGTGCGACTCCCGTTCGGCCGTGAGTCGCCATCACTACGAGCGCCGCCTCGTGCTCTCTGGCTGCCTCGAGGATCGCGTCCGAGGCCAGCCCCATTCGGGCCTCGCACCTCATCTTCGACCCGGAAGGAGCTACGCTCTCAAGGTAGCTCTGGGCCTCCGCCCTGACTGCCGCGGTCTGCACATCCCCGGAGGGCACCGGCGTGAGCGCGTACCCGACCCGGCCAGCCGCGGGCACCACGACGGGCATGTAGGCGCGCATCAGCACGAGCTCTCCCTCGAGCGCGTCGGCAAGCCCCTGTGCCACAGGCAGCGCCTGCTCCGAGCGGCGGGAGCCGTCAAGGGGCACGAGCACGCTCGCACCTCTGCCGAGCACCGGCGTCTCGACTCCGTGAGACCAGGCCCGCACGAGCATCACGGGCACAGGAGCGTGCGCGAGCACCGCCTCTGCGACGCTGCCGTACACCCACCTGCCCAGTCCCGAGCGCCCGTGCGTCGCCATCGCCATCAGCCCCACGCCACCGGACGATGCTTCCTCGATGATCCACTCTGCGGGATCGCCCACAGGTGCTCGCGCCTCAGCGGCCACGCCCGCTCGCGCCAGCTCCACGACGCGCGCCTCGAGGTAGCGGTCGGTGGCTTCCTGATCCTCCGCTGTGCCTTCGGTGATCGTCCCGTCCCTGTGCTCCCCGTGAGGGATCGCGCACAGCAGGACGATCTGTGAGCCGAGTGATGCCGCGAGCATCTTCGCGTAGGGCAGAGCCCTCTCCGACAGCTCCGAGCCATCGAGCGGGACCAGGATCCTCCGCGGTTGGTATGGGCGGTCTTCTCTCTTCTCCACCTTGTGACCTCCAAATTGGTAGTTCGATCCATCTCGATCGTAGCGCCCATGATGGTTCGACGGCGTCCCCTGGTCGGGTGGTTTGCCGGGGCGCCGGAGGATAGCAGGTGCACCCGGACGCCCTATCCCTACGGGTGGCATTGGACCGTCCGGAGGTGTGTCGCTCGTGATGATGACCACGAGGGGCCTGGGCAGCGTCGCGAGAGGGGTGCTGCTGAGGACACGCGTGCCACTGGTGCTCGTGGGGCCTTCCGTGCCCGAGCGCGGCGTCGAGAGCCACATCCGGACCGAGACCGCAGCCGTGACGGCTGGATGAAAAGAGGAACAACAGGAGGATATTCTCTCGACCGGAGGCAGAGCGATCTCGTCTGTGGCGTGAGATGGTGGAGCTAGGCTATCCCGGATCATCTCGCAACGTCTCCCGCTACATGGCTCATCTGCGTAAGCAGCAGTCGGCAGGCGCTCCCCTGGGGCCAGCCCCGCCCGGACTCACTCCACGTCGAGCCTTGAGATTGCTGTTGATGCGACCCGAATGCCGAACAACAGAGCAGAGGGCGGCAGTTGAGGCTCTAAACGATGGCCGACTCGCAACCATCCCTCCCTTTTACACACTCACAGAGACTCTCTCCGAGGGAAGGGCTGATCCACCATTCGGATCACGCCTCGCAATACACCTCGCTCGGGTTCAGTCACACCCTCCTAGAGACAGGGATACTGCCAGGTATGGGTAGCGTAGGAGAGGTCCACGACAACGCGATGGCCGAGAGCTTCGTCTCGACGCTCAAGCGCGAGCTGGTAGAACGGAGGGTATGGGCAACGAGAGAGGAGGCGAGAGCTGCTATCTTCGAATTAATACATCGATGAGCGAAGCTGCTTAGAGCTTACCTGTCCACCAAATCGGGGTAAGGCCGGTGCCACCTCGGCTCTCGGCACTCCCCGTTCCACTGCTTCTACTATCCGTCGCCGTAGGTCTACAGAGTACGTCTTCATCCGCGTATCTTCTCATAAGCCTCATTTGCTCAGCATCTGCTCCACGTCGGGCGGTTCCTCCGAAGGTGGGGGCAGGCTGGCGCTCTGAGCGGGCTCACCGAGCTGTTTGAACGCCTCCTCGAGCCCCGCTGGAGTGAACATCACCAGCGCCCTTCCCTGCGACGTCTTCAGCTCGAAGGTGTGCTCGATCCCGCGCGGCAGCCAGACGAAATCCCCCGGTGCGGCCTCGAGGGTCTGCCCGCCGACGTAGAAGGTCAGCTCGCCCTCCAGTATGTAGTACGCCTCGTCCTCCCGCGTGTGAGTGTGGGGAGGTGGCTCGGTACCCTTGCGGGCGAGCCCCTCGCCCAACGTGACACGTCCGCTGGTCTCCTTGCCTCCGACCAGCCAGGTCTGGAGCAGGTGCATGCTCCAGTAGCTGGGATCCGAGCCCAATCGACGGAGGTACGGCTTGGGTTGTTGTACAGGGTCTTGCATCGTGCATCTCCTCATTTCTTGACTTACTGGGGAGGGTTAGTCCAATCAGTCAGCGCATTACCAGCGTGCTTTGGCAGGATCACTTCTTGCCCACTGTTGCCAGGAAGCGGTCGTACTCGGGATGGCGACGGAGCAGGAACCGCTCTCGTCCCCGCCAGCGACCCAGCGCCGCCAGCGCGACGATGAGGCTGCGGAAGAGCCACCTGGGCAGCGGCGGGAAGTACATCCCGGCACGATGCAGCACCACTGCGCCGATGAGGAGCTGCCTGGGTGGCCCGCCGCCCGTCGGCAGGTACCCGTCGCGCGACAGCAGGAACTTGATCCGCACGCTGTATTCGGCGATTGGGCCGGGCCTCCCGAGGACGCGGAGGACCACCGGCGCCTGAGAGGGATTGCTCAGGCCGTGGACCACGTCACGAGGCGCCGTGACCATGTCGCCTGGCCGCAGCTCCACGACGCGCCCGTTCAGACGGAAGCTCAGCTGCCCGTCCAGACACTCGAAGGACTCCTCGAACGGATGGGCGTGCGGTGGCACGACGGTGCCCGGCGCGAGCTCCAGCCGCATGACCGCTCGCTCTCCCCCGGATTCCTCCGCTGTCTCGATGAACGTGATCGTCTCGCCCGTCGTCGGGTCGTGGATCGTCCGAACGGCCTCGCTAGGCTCAGTCTGTCGACTATTCGGTAACATGCCCACCTTCCTTCCAGCTCCGGTTCTGCTTGCCAAATCACAGGCCCCAATGACCTCGGCCTGCGCCCGATCACAGGTACGATTCGCCCCCTGCTTCACCTCGGCGGGCTGGCTCCTCCGTGCTTAGATCCGTCCGCTACTGAGTCTGCTCCGTCCCGGTACCCGCGAATAAGATGACGGCTCCCCGCTCACTCAATGGAGGCGGCGCGATCTACGCGGCCGGAGCGCAGGACACGCCAGGTCGCGTACGCCCCGCCGATGCCGAACAGCAACGAGCCGAAGTGGATGACGTCCGCCAGGACGATCGTGGGCGACGTGAACACCAACGAACCGCCATTGAGGAGTCCAGCCCATAGTCCCGAGAGAACCAGGAGGCTATAGAGACCGATGCGGCCGCCAGCACCCACCTGCGCCATGGACCAGCCCCACCACCCGTAGGCCGCGCCCGCGAGCACGAGATACCAGGGCAGGGCCAAGGCGTCGCCCCCAGCCTGAGCGGAGAGGATGGCATAGTCGGCGATCACGTGCGCCAGACTGAAAGCCAGCGCCAACGCATTGAGCCGCAGGCAGCGCGTCAACGCCGTGGAGCGATCCGACTCTGTGGCCATTGCGATTCCCCTTTCTTACGGCTCGACGATCAGCTTTCCAGTGCGGAGGGCATTCGCGGCGTTGTCGGCCGGTTTGATCCCGCCACTCTTGCGGCCGGCCACCCGTTGAGGACTGCTCTCCGCACCAGAAACTGAAACTAAGCTATCGGCAACTACGGTCCGACCGCGACCGTCGCACCCCCGGTCGTCAATTGGGCCACGTGCGTGCCCGTATCGCCGACGTGGTAGACACCGTAGTAGTCGCCGGTGACCGTCTCCTGGAGCACCTGCGTCTTGGAGATGGTGCCGACGCCCGGTATCGCGAAGATCTCGATCCCGGTCGTCTCCCTGGACAACTCCCCCGTGCCGTTGTTCGACAGCACGTTACCGATTAGGTGGGTGCCCGTGATCACACCAGGGCCGAAGGCGTGCAGCGAGATGCACGGTATGAGATTGTCCGTTAGCACGTTGTGCGAGACGACATTGTTCGTCAGTCTGACCGGTCCGTAACCGCCCCCGGCGACGATAATGCCGCCGAGGCCCCCGGAGATGGTGTTGCGGGTAACGACGTTGTCGGAGACGCCGCCACCCGGGTTCTTGGCGGAGACGAGGTTGCCCGTGCTCGCGCGCGGGGCGGAGATGGCTTCCGGGGACCACGGGTGGTTCGGGCCGTCGTCATAGACGCCGATGCCGCCGTAGCGGTTCCCTTGTACCGTGTTGCCGCGGACCGCGACGCCTGTAGTCCCCACCAGAGCGATGCCCTTGACTTCTTCGATCGAGAACGGATCGATCGCGTTGCCCGTGATTGTGCTGCTTCTGATCAGGACGCCCGAGGTGTCTTGCACGAGGATGCCCTGATCATTAGCCCCGCTGACCGTCGCGCCGACTATACTGACGCCGTGGACGCCCGGCCCGACATATATCCCCACATCGTAGCCGGTTGCGTCGATGTCCCCGCCGATCGTCTGGCCCGAGACCGCGACGATCTTCGCCGTTAAGCCGTTGGGGAGCGCACTCGCCGCGGCAGCGATGCCGGCCGGAAGCGCCACACCGAGGGCCAGGACCAGGATAATGAAGAGATGCCTCAACTTTCCCACTTTCGATCATCCTCCTATTGCTAGATGCGCCCCGAGCGGTCCGCCGCTGCTTGTGGGCGCGAGCTACTCGCGTGATGCGCGCCTCATGGGAGCGCGTCTATCCGGGGGCCGCGATCGGTCGTCAGCTATGCGCCTCGGCCACGACTTCGGCCACGATGAGTGACTCCAGGCTCACTCCGGCCTGCTCCCGGTTCGTGGGGTCGCTCTCGACGAGGGCTTTGAAGCGCTGGGCCGACTCCTCGTCCTCCAACACAATCAGGGTATACGTCTTATCCTCACCTCGATTGCCCAGCCAGTAGCCCGCGATGAAGCCCGGGACCTGCCGCACCATCGGCACGACCTGCTCGTGCAGCGCTTGCTCCTCCCAGCGACCCTCGGCCATCTTCCAGGTACCGATGACTCCATACATGCTCGTGGCCATCATTTCCTCCTTCGGCCTGATTCCGGCATCCCGATCTCTACCTCATCGGCCCGCTTCGGCAGAGACCGGCTGGTGACAGGACGTTCGCCCTCTTCGAGCAGCTTCTTCAGGGTGACAAGAGCCGCCTGTACATCTCGCCGCAGGCTGGCGGCGATCAACGGCTCGGTGAGCCCGGCGAAGCCTTTAGGCTGCATCTCGATCCAGCCGCTGAGCTCGGTGCCTCCCTCCGTCGGTGTGGTAGGGTAGCCCGCGGCGAAGTCCATCGGGTCCGAGATGCTCTTGAAGGCAACCATCGTGTTCGGCTCGTACGCGGTGTACTCGTTGCTTGCCTCGAGTCTCCGGCCCACGAACCTACGCACAAACGTATGTCGCGTGCCGATCCCCGGCGGACCAGCCGTGGTTCGCCGCACTTCCATCAGCCCCGACTGCCACCTCGGGGCGTTTGTTTGATCGGCGACGAAGGCGAAGACTTCCTCAACGGGACGATTGATGACGATGCTCTGTTCGACCTTGATCATCTCAGCCTCCTCCTGGTTGTCGAGTCCGTCATCCCTAAGTCTAAAGTCGGGCATTCGGCTCGTCGTGAGCAGAAGTGCCCAACTTGTCACCCATTCCAGCGCTCTCAGCTCAGTTACCTATGGGCCGCGAGTTACCTAAACCGATGCTATACTCACCGCAGGAGGAAGGTATGGTGCGCACCGAAGCGCGAGTTCGGCAAGGTGTACTGACTACTGGCGGGCCGGAGCGGAGCCTGGCCGTGGGCAGCAGTGAGTGGGTGCGCTGGCTCGATCAGCCCGGCAGCAGGGCGTTTCGGTTCGAGCACGGAGAGCTCCGCTTCACCGCTCGCCGGGAGCTGCAGCGCGGCAACTGGTACTGGTACGCCTACCGACGACAGGACGGACGGCTGCGCAAGGCGTACTTGGGACGATCTACTGAGTTGACGCTGGCGCGGCTGGTAGAGGTCGGTGCCAGGCTTCACGCTACAGTCGACGACAGACCGGTTGCTCGCCGTCTGGCCCTCGGCCGCCAACACAACCTGCCCGCCGAGCTCAGCTCCTTCCTGGGACGCGAGCGGGAGCTCACCGAGCTGGGCCGCCTCCTCGACACCACCCGCCTGCTCACGCTGACGGGTACAGGTGGGGTGGGCAAGACTCGGCTCGCTCTGCGCCTGGCTCACGGGGTATTAGGGAACAGTTTCGACGCGGTATGGCTGGTCGAGCTGGCGGCGCTGACCGATCCCACGCTCGTAACACCGGCGGTTGCGCAGGCGGTAGGAGTGCGCGAGGAGCCGGGCCGAACGCTGCTCGCGACCCTTGTCACTGCCCTTGGGTACGGGCGGGTTCTACTGGTTCTGGATAACTGCGAGCACCTGCTGGATGCCTGTGCGTCCCTCGCCGAGTCCCTGTTGCTGGCCTGCCCCGACCTGCGCATCCTGGCCACGAGCCGCGAGCCGCTCGGGGTCACGGGCGAGGTTGCATGGCGCGTCCCCTCGCTCGCATTGCCGGAGGGGGACGTGGCTGTGAAGGACCTGGCAAGCTCTGAGGCGGTGGAGCTCTTCGTCGAGCGTACCCGCGCTGCCCGGCCCGGCTTCGTCCTGAGCGAGCGTAACGCACCGGCCGTACTCGAGCTGTGCCGGCGGCTCGATGCTATCCCGCTGGCGCTAGAGTTGGCCGCCGCGCAGGTGTGCTTCCTCACCCCCGAGGAGATCTTGGATCGCCTCCACGATCGGTTCCGCCTGCTCAGTCGTGCGAGCCGCACGGCACCACGTCGCCAACAGACGCTCCGCGCGACGGTCGAGTGGAGCTACAACCTGCTCACGGAGGCCGAGCGCCGCCTCTTCGAGCAGGTATCGGTGTTCGCGGGAGGCTTCACACTTGAGGCGGCGGAGGCCGTGTGTGCAGGGGACGATGTCGAGGCTGCCAAGGTGCTGGACCTCCTCTCCCGACTCGTGGATCGTTCGCTCGTAGTGATGGAGCCGCTCAGGGAGGTCGAGGCGACCCGCTACCGGCTGCTGGAAACTCTCCGCGCCTACGGGCAGCAGCGCCTGGCCGAGCGTGGTGAGCTCGAGGCCATACGAGAGCGGCACGCGAGGTGGATGGCGAAGTGCGCCCAGCGAGCCGAGCAAGCCTTCCGGAGGCCGGAGCAAGGTTGGTGGCTGTGGTGGGTCGAGCGCGAGCACGAGCAGGACAACGTGCGGGCGGCACTCGGCTGGGCGCTGGAGCGCGAGGAGACGGAGCTCGCGGTAGGCCTGGCGTGCTCCCTCGCGTTGTCCTGGCTCTTGCACGGTCAATGGAGCGAGGGACTCGACTGGATGAAGAGGGTGCTGGCGCTCCCAGAGAAGGTGCCCACGCGTGAGCGAGGAATGCTCCTCGCCCACGCCGTCGAGCTATCCGTCTTCCAGGGTGACGTGGCCTCCAACCGACCCTCGGGCGACCTTAGCACCGTGCATGCCTGGATGAATGAGTACCTGGCGCTCGCCGAGACGCTCGGTGACGAGGAGCTGGTGCTTGGGGGCACGGACTCACATACCTGCTCGGGGAGTACGGCGTCCCGTTGGAGGGAGTGCCGGAGGTGAGCCCGGAGGCCGCGCTCGAGGAGGCGCGTAGAATCGGCCACACGTGGGGAGAGTGCCGGGGCCTGGAGGCGCTGGCACGACGAGCTCTCAGAGCCGGGGACCTGATCACGGCCAGCGAGCGGTTGAACGAAGCCATCCAGGTGGCCAGACGTACGGGTGACACCTGGAGCTTGGCCGTGGGGCTCAACGAGCTGGGCGACGTCGAGAGGGTGAGAGGTGCGTATACACGTTCCGGGCAGCTGTACGAGGAGAGCATGTCAGAGTTTGCCGCACTGGGACTAGGCTCGCAGCCCAGCCTGGTGCATAACCTCGGCTACGTGGCGCTCGCGACCGGTGAGCATGCGAGGGCAGAGGCGTGATTCACGGAGGCGCTGGCGCAGTATCAGCGGATCGGAGGGTCGCGCGGCATGGCCGAGTGCATGATGGGTCTGGGAGCGGTCGCGGCGGCCGAGGGGCGAGCAGTCGACGCGGCACGCCTGCTCGGGGCAGGTGAGGCGGCGCTAGGCGCCCAGGTCTGGCCGGCAAATCGTATCGACTGTGAGCGATGGGTGGCGCGGGCGCGGCGTAGCCTGGGCAGCTCCGACTACGACCGTGCCAGGGCGGAGGGTCGCACGCTGAGCTTGGAGCAGGCCGTAGCACGCAGCGAGAGAGCCATCCGCCACAGCGTCTCTAGTCGCACGCTGAGCTTGGAGCAGGCCGTAGACTTGGCGCTGGGGAGGGGGTACAGACAGGATCCCGCCGGCAGCCCCTGTCCGACGTAGGGCATCAGCGCTCACCCCACGCGAGCGTGAGGTGGCGTGTCTTGCGGCTCAGGGGCTGTCTAACCGCCAGATCGCGGAGGCGCTGGTGATCACGGAGAAGACTGCGGCCAACCACATGCAGCGCGCGCTGGACAAGCTGGACCTGCACACGCGTACCCAACTGGCCACCCGCGCCTCCGAGTTGGGACTCGCGCCTACAAGGTACGCCGTCTCATCCGCCTGATCCGGCCGAGGGAGGCAGGCCGGCACTTCTGCGATCAGTACCTGGCGTCGGTGGTGGTCAATGTCTCGCGCCACAACTGCAGCGCGGATGGGTGCCGACGTCCCTCCTACACTCGGCAACCTCCCCTGGCCTGCCCGTGCTCTCGACAGGCTTCTGCCCTGGATGCTCGTGCCCCGCACCGCGTTTCTGTACCACTTCCTGCCCGCCCTCCCGTTCGGCTGCCTGACGGTGGCTGTAGTGCTCCTGAGGCTGTGGCGGAGTGGGGGATGGCGCAGGGTGCCAATGGGGCGTATGGGTGCAGGTATCGGAAGACGACTTTCATCGGTACTTGGAGCTGTGGGAGAAGGATGGGGTCGAGGAGGAGCCTCCGCTCCGGGGATGGTTGTCGGGAGGGGTGCCGGCCTACCCGGGAAGCTGCGGGCTCGAGGTGAGCGTGCACCTGCACTCGGACAACCAGCGCCCGCTCTTTCGGGTGGTCTCCGACCGACACCCTCTCGGGGTTGATCAGCGGCGGGGCATCACGATGGAGAAGGTGCACAGCTTCCTCGAGCCGTTCGTGCGTGTGGGAGAGGCCGAATCCTGACGGACATCGGGATGTCGGACGCCGATTAGGGCATGTCTGCAAAGTCATGACCAGAGGGTGATAGAGGCGAGAGTGAGCATAGCCAAGTAGTTTGCCCCTCGTTTCTCGTATTTGGTGGCCACCCTCCCAAACGGCTTGAGGCGGTTGATCAGCCTCACCACCCGATTGCGCTGCTTGTAAATCTGCTTGTCGAAAGGTCCCCTGTGCTGTTCATTCCTCTTGTGTGGGGTAGTGATTCTGATACCTCGCCTTCTCAGATACCCTCTGATATGACCACTACTGTAACCTTTGTCTCCAACCATCCTGCCTGGTCTCTGCTTGGGACGACCCCTCCCTGCTCGCTTCACCTCCCCTGCCATCAGTTGCTACAAGGCTACGGTTTCGTGCCTCTGCCCGGGAGTGATCACTATCCTCATCGGCTTGCCACTCCCTTCGGCTCTCAGATGAACCTTGGTGCTCAAGCCTCCCTGACTACGACCCAACGCCTCGGTTCCAGCCTCCCCCCTTTTGCCCCGGCTGAGTGTCGATGAGCTCTCGCCACCGTTGAATCTACATATTGCATTGCACTGCCCAGTCAAGTTTCCCCTCACCGTCGGCTTGTTGCTGCAGTGCTTCGAGGATCCGATCCAGATCCCTGCCTGCCTCCAACGATAGAACCTGCTCGATACCGTCTGCCACTTGCCGTAACGTTCGGGTAGGTCCCTCCAGGGAGCACCTGTCCTAGCTATCCACAACATCCCATTGATCATTCTGCGATGATCGGTGCGAGGGTCTGCCTGTCTTAGCTTTCTGGGGCGGCAGCAATGGCTCGAGCCGCTCCCACTGCTCGTCGGTCAAATCCCCTCCGCTCATACCTCCAGACTACTCCTTTGCAGACACACCCTAGTCGGGGCCGGGTCACTTATGGTCGTCGTTCTAGCGCCACCTGTCCCGTAGGAGCCGATGGAGGAGGGTGCCGTGGCGAAGGAGCTGTTGCCCGATGAGTTGTGGGAGCGGATAGCGCCGCTGCTCCCGCCGAAGCCCAAGGGCGGACGGCCCCGGAGTGTCGGACCGGTCGGCCTGGACCGCCGCACACGACCTCTGCCATACTGGGGACGTGACGATCAAGAGACTAGACCACGTAAGCGTCGTCGTAGACGACCTTAGAGCCGCTGTCGCCTTCTTCACCGCGCTCGGCATGACGATCGAAGGCGAGGCGGCGGTCGAGGGCGCGTGGGTGGACCGCGTCAACGGGCTCGAGGGTGTCCGGGTCGACATCGTGATGATGCTGACCCCGGATGGGCACGGGCGGCTCGAGCTGACGAAGTTTCGCAATCCGGAACTGGTCGAGATCGAACCCTTGATCGCACCGCCGAACGCGCTGGGGCTGCGGAGCGTCATGTTCACGGTCGAGAGCCTCGACGACACCGTCGCACGATTGCGCGAGGGCGGCGCCGAGCTCGTAGGCGAGGTGGTCCAGTACGAGGACTTGTACAGGCTCTGCTACGTGCGAGGTCCCGCGGGCATCATCGTGGCTCTTGCCGAGGAGCTCTTCTAGGGCGTTCACCGCCTTCGGGGCAGCCGGTGGCGCGCTGGGCGCTCCTTCGACTCGATCCTGTGGCTTGCAACCATCCTGCTTCCTCGCCTACTTGCGCCGCGGTGTTGTTCGGCGCTCTAAGTGGCCTCAGGGAGACGAGGACATAGAGGAGGGCGGTCGGAGGCTATCTTCGAGGGATACGGGGCGGAAGCTTCGGACATCCACGCCTACGTTTATCAGCAGCGCGCCGTCGGTCCGGCGCAGCTCGCCCCACCGATTGTGGACGTGGCCACAGAGCGTGATCTCCCCCGGCCGTGCATGCTCCGGGTCGTGGACGCACGGGATGCCTCTCACCTCGTATTCCCGGTAGGCCTCATCGAAACCGAGACGCCGCATCGCCGTCACCGAGCGGTCGTGGTTGCCCAGGACGATAACTTTGTGACCGTTCAGCTGCGCCACCAGCTCCTGGATGCGCTCCACGGATGCCAGGGCGAAGTCGCCGAGGTGCACCACCAGATCGTCGGGACGGACGGCTTCGTTCCACCGCCGGATCAGCTCGGCGTCCATCTCCTCGACGCTCGAGAAGGGGCGCGCGCAGTACTCAATGATACGGGCGTGGGAGAAGTGGTGGTCTGCCGTGACCCAGACCGTGCTCATAAGGCCATGTTACGCTACGCCCGTCGCCGAGCAGAGAGCCCGCTCGCAAGGCCGATCATAGCCTGTGCCGGCGGATGCGGCCGCATCCGTCCCGCCGGCGATCCCGGCGCCGTTGGGTACTCCGGACATCGCGGTCCTGCGTCTGCGGGTGCCGGTCTACCACCTGCGCGCCGCCGTCCCTATGCACCGGGATCTGCGCCACGACTCTCGGGCGCTGCTCACCCTCCGACCTCGTCCGCCGCCGAGCGTCCTCACTCCGTCAAGGAGGTGCTGCACGTATTCGTCGCCGGGCGGTTCTCTCCCATCCGCGATCCGATCCGAATAGACCTCGATGCTGACAGAACCGTCCGGGACGACTTGCCCTTCCCGTGCAACTCCCACGCAGCTGTCTGCCTGAAGGCGGCGGCCGCGGTAGCCGACCCGGCGCGGAGAGGGGTAGTGCCGTTCGCGGGTGATCATCGACCTCGGATGCGGTCGAGGCCGGGCAGCTCGGCTCTCGGCAGATACCGCTGCAGCTTCGGGGAGGAGACGGACGTACAAGCGTGCCGGTGACAACGGGGCCAACACTGCGGAGGGATACGAAGAGCGGGCACCGCTCCTGAGAGGCAGAGGTGGCTCCTGATCGTGCTAGCGGAGCTGACCAGGGCCGTTTGCAATACGCTTCCAACATTTCCCTGGCCGTTTGCAACATTCTGCCGGTCCCGCGGCGCGCTTGCAATCCCCGTGCAACTTGCGTGTAACACCGCGTCCGTATGCTGTGACCGGAGTGTGCGACCCGGGATGGAAGGAAGCTGATCTGTGCATGAGCGTCTCACCGGCCTCCCACAGCTCCCGAGATCCTAGAGACCCGCTCCGGCAAACACGGCAGCATGGGAGAGGAGAAAGACCATGGAAGAGAAGGATCGGACGGACGTACGGCGGACACTGAGCAGCTGGAGAGCGGATGAGGGGCGGGACAGGATGAAACCGTCGGCCAACAGCACGGCAGACGACGTGCACGGTATTCGGTGCTACAGACTCAGCACATGGACGGAGAGGGGCATCCTGCCGGTCGAGTGGTACCTCGCGTTTCGATCATCGCGGCCGCCCTGCCCTCAGCTCTACGCCTTTCTGGAGGCCTTTGGCGCTCGGTCCTCACGGATCCCCAAGATCAGCACTGCTATCGGTACTACGAGGAGCTGCCGAATGGCGCGTGGCTCGTGAGCGAGTTCGTGCGCCGCCTGAGTCTGGCTCGCGTCCAGGTGTTCCTGGGCATGGCCGGTGTAAGCTGGCGGAGGCCCCCCAAGGCGCCCGACTGCCACCACGAGTAGTGCGACTACAAGTGGCGCACCGACCTGGCGGACTGGAAGCTTCCCCTCGAGGAGCGGCTGAGGAAGCAGGCGGAGGCGGTGCTGTACGCCCGCCTGCGCGCCCAGCTCAGCGGTCCGTACCTCGACGAGAACATACCCGAGACGCCCCCTGGTCGCCACCACCGGCCGTATCCCCGCCCGCTGCCATAGGAGCGGGGCAGGTGAGCGAGCTCGGGCAGCCGGCGGGCGCGCAGGCACGACTCAGCCCACGACTGGTCAGGGAGCCCCACGAGAGCCTGCTATGCCTGCGCGGCGATGTCCGGGCCGTAGAGCTTCTGGCGAGCTTCGCACGGCTCAAGAAGTGGACGTCACCCTGCTACAGCAGGTACTGGCACACGAGCGAGGACACGGCCCTCCGCGACCTCCAGTACCTCCAGCGGCTGGGCGTGCTCGGCTGCCTGCAGGGGCGCATCCACGGCAGAGGCGGCAGGGAGCCGGACATCTACTTCCTCACGCGGCTCGGCGCCGGGGTGCTCACCCGCCACCTGGGGCTTGGCCCCGACAGTTACATCCAGGCGCCCACGGTCGCGCTGGACGAGGGGGAGGTGACGAAGGGCGGTCTGCTGAAGCACAAGGTGGCGGCGAAACCGGGGCAGGACGCCCACGACCTGGCGCGCCTGCGCCTGGCGGTGCGCTACGGCTGGCTGGATCGGGAGGGCTGGGAGACGCGGTCGGCCATCCGCTATCGCACCGGCAGGGACGCTCCCGCTCTCCTCGTGCCGGACTTCTGCCATCGGAGCGAGGAGGAGCTGTGGTGCGTGGAGGTGGAGGGCACGACGAAGCCGGAGCATATCAGGACCAAGCACGCTAGGCACCGGGCAATGAGCAGCTATCGGAGGCGCCTCAAGGGCTCCAGCTACCGGGTGTACCTGACGGTCGTGTTCACGAGCACCGAGGTGAGGCGGCAGGTGCTGAGGCTGCATATGCGGGCGTTCGCGGCGGGCGAGCTCAGGTACGGACTGGACTGGGCGGAGCTGGAGGAGGCTTTGGCGGTCGGTCCAGCCGGGGGGCTGGATGAGGTGTGCACGGCAGTCGATTACCGGGAGCTCAGGGAGCGCAGGAGGGAGTATGCGAGCTGGCTGCTCCGCTAACGACGTGATTCGGCTCGGGCTGATTGACCGAGCACTGTTTGCAACAGGCGTCCGTCCGGTGCTGCACGCCGCGGTTTCGGAGTGGTGCCGAAACCACAGGACTCCGATGCTTGCAAGCTGTTGCAAATGGGCTGTCCCGATGGAAGTGCCAGGAATTCCGGGGGAAAGCGCCGGCCGAGCCGATGAGTGCGTGCGGGTTGGCGGGATGGGGGGAGTTATACCCTTAATTACCCTATATACATCATCCATTCAGCTCTCGCACCCGATCCCAGCTGCTCCCCGATCTCTGCTTCCTCGATTGCTAGTCGGCGACTGTGTCTATTGGCGCTCCTGGGGCTTCTCTGCTCCGACTCGTAGGATCACCCTCCGGCAGCAAACCCTGACCTCCCTCTCAACTGTCTCGCTTGGAAGACTCCTTCTGTCAGTCGGCCTCTGCCAGCGGGAGATGCTACTTTGGATAGTTATCCGCCCCTTTACCGACTTCCGCCATTATCTCCGGCACCTCACGGATACCCGTTACCTGGCTCTCGTGACTTCACTACGCCCAGGGGCTCAGACCCGTGCATGAAGATCAGCTCACGCACGACCATCGTATTTCGATTCGCAGCGAAGAAGGAGCAACGATACGAATGGAGTCCAACCTGACCGACAATACGCCACCGATAGTGGATGCGCCGATATGGCAGCCTGGCATCGAGATCGAGACCTCGAGATGGAGGGAGTAACAATGGGACGTAAAGGTGAGGCACTACCCATCTGGCTCACCGTTGCCGAGGCCGCCGACATCATGCGCCTGGGTCGGAACAAGCTGTATCAGCTGATCGCGGAGGGCGTCGTGCCTCACCGCAGGCTGGGGCGCTCCATCCACATCCACCGCGACGTCGCGGAGCGCTGGACGCCGGACCTCGTCGAGCCGCATGGCTTCACGAACGAAGCGGAACGTCGAGGCGGCGCACCCCGCAGTGTGTCCTCCGTCCGCAAGTGAGCGGCTATGCGATATGCACTGTGTCTCGTATCCGGGTACCAAGGGGCGCTGCCAGGGACATCAGAGCGGCGGATACGTCGCCTCCCGGCCCTGCACTCCCGACGGGAGCGGTACCTAACCCTCGACACTCGTGTTGCAGTAGACTTGGGTCAGGTTCAGCGCATGCGCCTGTCGGAGCGGACGGCGTGCCAAGGTTCGGGCTGAGGGTGAGCGCGAGGCAGGTCCTGAGGAGGGCAGGGTGATGGCGGAGAAGAGTCGCAGCGGCGAGGCGAAGATCGAGAAGCGCGGAGACAGCTACAGGACGCGGGTGCGGATCGGCGACCGGCGAGTGTCGATCACCGGCCAGTCCATACGCGAAGTGCAGCGCAGGCGGCGGGAGTTGCTCAGCAACGCGGACAAGGGCATACTCCCGCCCACCGAGCGCCTGACGGTGAAGCAGTACATGGAGCGGTGGCTGGAAGACGTCGCCAGGCCGGGCGTACGCGACACTACATATCGGAGCTATGAGCAGCTTACCCGTCTGCACGTCGTGCCGGCCCTGGGTCATCTCAAGCTCAGCGCTCTCCAGCCGGGCCACGTGCAGAAGCTGCACGCCGACATGCAGGCGCGGGGACTCTCCCGCAACACCGTGCAGCGCACCCACCGGGTGCTGCACAACGCGCTCAACGTGGCTCTAGAGTGGAACTACGTATCGCGCAACGTCGCGAGCGTCGTGCACCCGCCGACTCCGAAGAAGTACGAGTTCCAGCCGCTCACGCCGGAGCAGGTGCGCGGGCTGCTCGAGACCGCGAGGGGCACCCGCTGGGAGGCGCTCATAGCGCTGGCCGTGGCCACGAGCCTGCGGGAGGGGGAGCTGCTCGGGCTGCAGTGGGGGGATATCGACCTCGATGCCCGCAGGCTCGTCGTGCAGCGCCAGCTGGGTCCTCGCAGGCGGTTGGTGGAGCCGAAGAGCGACAGCACGCGACGGAGCATGCAGCTCCCCGTGTATGCGGTAAGGGCGCTCCGGGAGCACAGGATGCGGCAGAACGAGGCCCGCCTCATCAAAGGTCCCGAGTACGAGGACAACGATCTCGTGTTCGCCACCCACACGGGGCGGCCGCTGATAGCCCGGAACATGTTCAGGGAGTACAAGGCGCTGCTGCGGCGCGCGGGGCTGCCCGATATCCGCTTCCATGATCTGCGGCACACGGCGGCCACGCTCATGCTCCTGCAAGGCGTGCCGATCAAGGTCGTGCAGGAGCGGCTGGGACATTCCCAGATCAGCCTCACGCTCGGCACGTACTCGCACGTGCTGCCCTCGATGGACCAGGACGCGGCGGACAAGATGGACGCGCTGCTCGGATGAGTGGCGGGCAGGCGGCCAGACTTCCCGATGTATGGATGAGACGCAACTGGGTACAAGATCCCTCGCTCTCAGTGTCAGCATCGGGCCATCTTGAGTGGAGGAGCCCAGCCCTCGAGGGCGAGGGTGTATTCAACAGCCAACCGGCTGCGAACGATGGTCGTGAGGGACGGCGTTGCTCACTTATTACTCAAGCGATGGGAATATGATGGCAAGTGTGGCCGAACACTGCGCGTAGCCGTCGCATATCTGTTGAGATGCAGTTGGCGACTGAGGCCGCGCTCTAACCACTATCTAGTCTCCGTATCGGCCTAAGGGTTCAGGGTAGCCGTCTCCCAGACCTTCTGCTATCCTTTGGACATTCACCCGGTAGCTTTCTTGACCCTCCTTGCTCTCGACGGAGAATGGCAACTGGTGACATCGATCGACACCGACCGAGCGCTCGATGTGCAGCTTCGACTGCAGAGCCTCATTGCAGGCTGGAGAGGTGCCGAGCGGGGAGCGTCACTGGCTGACCTGCACACCCAGGTAGCGGCTGCTGTCAGTCCTGGTGACCACGAGCTGGTCCCTGCACGACTCATCCTCGTGCCACACCTGGATGCTTCTCGGCTTGTCGAGGAGCTGCGACGGGTGCGCTGGCGCGAGCCGAGCGGCGCAGTCGAGTTCAGACGAAAGCTCGCGGGTGGATTCGATGCGGCACTCGTTCCGGTCGGAGACAGATGGCTGCTCGCTGTAGGGGCCGAGCTACCTCTGCCCGACCAGGTCGCTCTGTACGGCCACGCCGTCGGGCACCTGCTCCTCAACCGGGAGGCTTGTCGTCTCGGCCAGCTGCCGCTCCTCGACCCCAGGGATGGCTACGCACACGCCGACACCGTCGCGGAGCTTCGGCAGCTCGACCTCACGCCGCAGCCGGTGGATCGGCGCGTGCTCGAGACCTACCCGACGCTCGCCCAGCTTCTCGGTCCGCAGTCCGAGCTTCCTGCCGCTTCCGGCACCGAGCTCTCCGAGCTCCGGAGCCGCCTCGTTCAGTCGGGCTGGCCGCGGAGGCTCCTTGAGCTCCCCTATGTGCTCACGCCGGGGCGCGTGTACGTGACCGGCTCGACGGTTCGCCGCGGCCCCGGCCTGAAAGTTGACGCGCTGCTCCGCGTGGAGGCATCCGTGCCTATCGCCGCAGTCCAGCTGCTCAGGGCGGACGAGGACGCCGCCGAAGCGGAGCGCCGCCTTGTGGAGCTAGCGCGCGCCCGCCTGCACGTGCCGTTCGCGTACCTCGTGGGTCCTGGCGAGACCGTTCGCGAGTACGACTGCCGCTGCCCCGAGCCGCGAGTCACGCTCATCCAAGACGTGCCCCCGCCCGCCGAGCTCGAGCAGCGATGGCTCAGCGGTCTCGGCCTCGAGGATGCGCAGGCCCGCCGTACCATCGAGTACCCGTACGGCTCCGGCGCTCACCCGCGCTACTACCAGGAAGCCGCCATCAACCACGCGGTCGTCGCGGCCCTCCAAGCCAAGCGCAGGCTGTGTTCGCCGAGGATTCTCATCACGCTTGCAACCGGGACGGGGAAGACGAAGGTCGCCTTCCAGCTGGTCTGGAAACTGAAGCGGACCGGAGCATTCCGCAAGGTGCTCTTCCTCACGGACCGTGACTACCTGCTCAGTCAGGCCATGGACAACGAGTTCGGCCCTCTGAGCGACGCGCGCTGGCGCATCCGTGGAGTCGCGAACACCGCCCGCGACGTCATCTTCGCCACCTACCAGGCGATTGCTCAGTCCGAGGTCCGCCGAGGACTGTTTCGAGACTACCCGCGCGACTTCTTCGACCTGGTCATCGTGGACGAGTGCCATCGAGGCAGTGCGCAGGACGAGTCGAACTGGCGGGAGATTCTCGAGTACTTCTCCGGCGCGATCCAGGTGGGCCTGACCGCCACCCCGAAGCAGGATGAGAACATCCAGACCTACTCGTACTTCGGAAATCCAATCGTGGAGTACTCGCTGCGCGACGGTATCACCGACGGCTTCCTCGCTCCGTACCGCGTCCGCAGGGTGCTCCTCGGGGCCGAGGTCGCCGACGTGCCGGGCGCGACCGCCGAGGATCTGGACGAGCGCACGCTGCGGGAACAGACCGACGTCATAGCCCATCACCTCGCGGAGTACCTGCGCGAGACTGACCCGATGGCGAAGACGATTGTCTTCTGCGTAGACCAGGCGCACGCCGACCTCATGCGATTCGCCCTCGAGCGGGAGCTGTCGGAGCTGGTCGAGAGACACCCCGACTACGTGGAGCGCATCGTCGCGGAGGAAGGGCTCGAGGGGCGGCGAGCGCTCGGCAGGTTCGCGACTCCCGACGAGCCGACGCCCGTCGTCGTCACCACCTCACGGCTCCTCAGTACCGGCGTGGACGTGCCGACCTGCAAGAACATCGTCCTCGCGCGTCCCGTAGGGTCAATGGTTGAGTTCAAACAGATCATCGGAAGGGGTACCCGTCTCCACGAGCCCGACAAGGCCTGGTTCACCATCCTCGACTACTCGGGTGCGACGAAGCTGTTCTTCGATCCAGGCTTCGACGGTTATCCAGAGGTCGTGGACGTAGAGGTCGTGCAACCCGTCGAATACACGCCTGACCCAGATACCGCGGCGGAGGTAACAGTCGACGAGCCTCACGGTGAGTATGAGCCCGGATTGCCCCCGCCGGAAAGCGAGCCAGTGACTGAGGACGCGCTCGGTGCCACTGGCTGTGTTGAGCCTGTCGGGCCGGTCGTTGACGTCGTACCCGGGGTAGCGATTGATGAGCGGGTCGAGCCGGTGCCCGCGGGCCAGCAACCGACGACAGAGCGAGTGGAGCAGCCCGCGGAGCCGGAGGTCGAGCCAGCCCCGCCAGAGGAGGTCGTGCGGCACGGGGACCGGCACGTGCTCTCTGTGCGGGGCGAGGTGGTGTACGATCTGGGGCCAGACGGTAAGACCCTGCGCGCGCTCTCGTATCGGGACTACACGCGGGCCGCGCTGCGAGGCGTGGCTGAGAGCCCGACCGAGCTACGGGCGCGGTGGCTGCACCCCGAACAGCGCGAGGAGCTTCTCGAGCGACTGTACGCGGAGGGCGTGGACATACCAACATTGGCCGAGGCGCTGCACCAGCCCGAGGCCGACCCGCTAGACCTGCTGCTCCACGCCGCCTTCGGCCTGCCCGCTCATACCCGTAGCGAGTACGCGCGCAGGCTGCGGCAGGAGCACCCCGAGTTCTTCGAGCGATACGAGCCCACGGCCCGTCGTATCCTGGATGCAATCCTCGATAAGTACGTGAGTGGCGAGACTGAGGAGGTTGGCAACACCAACCTGCTGAAGGTGCCGCCGCTGTCGGAAGAGGGGACGTTCGTGGAGCTGGCGAGCCGCTTCGGCGGGGGAAAGAAGGTCAGGGAAGCACTCGGCGAGATGCAGCAGCTGCTGTACTCGGCGTGACGAAAGGACGGAGAATGCCGCGAGGACAAACGAGGAAGCAGGCGCAGCCGCTCACGAGCAGGCAGCAGTTCGACAGCACCATCAAATCGGTGCGTGACCAGCTGCGGAAGGACGCGGGACTCTCGGGCGAGACGGACCGCCTCGAGCAGCTGACGTGGATGCTCTTCCTGAAGGCCGTGGACGATTATGACTGGGCGCGCGAGGAGGAGTATGACGAGTACGAGCCCGTCATCGACCCTCCGTACCGCTGGCACGACTGGGTGAGCCCCGATGACCTCACGAGCCAGCGCACCGGGGACGAGCTCATCTCGTTCGTGAACGATCAGCTCTTCCCGCACCTCGCCACGCTCTCCGGCGCCCGTCAGCAGTACCTGCGCTCCGTGGTGGGTCGAGTGTTCCAGGGCATCTACAACCGCGTCCGCTCGGGCTACATCCTCCGCGAGGTCGTGGACAAGCTAGACACCATCAACCTCAACTCCTCGGACGACGTCCACATGGCCGCCGTGTTCTATGAGCGCATGCTGAGCGAGATGCGCGACGCCGCGGGTTCCTCGGGTGAGTTCTACACCCCGCGCCCCGTCATCCGCTTCATGATAGACCGGCTGGACCCCAGGCTCGGCGAGACGGTGCTCGATCCGGCTTGCGGGACGGCGGGCTTCCTCGTCGAGGCGCACGAGCACATGAAGCGCGATGTGCGCAATCCCCACGACCGGGAGCGGCTGCAGGAGAGCCTGGTCGGCATAGAGAAGAAGCCGCTGCCGTACTTGCTGGCGGTGATGAACATGATGCTGCACGGCGTCGAGGAGCCTCGGCTGTACGAGCAGAACACGCTCTCCACGAACGTGACACAAATCCGCGACGAGGAGAGGGTGGACGTGATTGCGACGAATCCTCCCTTCGGTGGGGAGGAGGAGCGGGGAATACTCAGCAATTTCCCGTTCTGGGCGCGCACAGCGGAAACCGCGACGCTGTTTGTGGTGTACGTGATGGAGAAGTTGAAGCGAACGGGCGCCCGCTGCGCCATCGTCCTGCCCAACGGCTTCCTGTTCGCGGAGGGAGTGGAAACGGCGGTGAAGGAGCGGCTGCTCACGCGGTTCAATCTGCACACGATAGTCCGCCTCCCCAACGGCGTGTTCGCGCCGTACACGAGCATTCCGACGAACCTGCTGTTCTTCGAGTCCGGCGAGCCTACGCGCGAGGTTTGGTACTACGATCTGCCGCTGCCGGAGGGCCGGAAGCAGTACACGAAGACGAAGCCGCTACAGTACGAGGAGTTCGCGCCCGTCCAGGAGTGGTGGAACGACCGACAGGAGAACGAGCGCGCGTGGTGCGTGCCGGTGGAGCGGCTGCGGGAGAACGGCTACAACCTGGACCTCAAGAACCCGAACGCAGCCGAGCCCTTGGAGCACCTGCCACCGGAGCAGCTGGCCGCGAGCACCCTCGAGAAGGAGCAGCGCATAGCCGAGCTGATGCGGGAGATTCAGCAGGCGCTAGCGGGAGCACCTCGATGAGCAGTGCGTATCCGATACTGCCTCTCAGCGAGGTACTGACCGAACGCCGTGAGACGCCGGATGAGAATGCCCTCAAGAACGGCGAAATAGCAATAGTCGACAAGATCGGATTCAACGATGGTGTGATTCAGCTGAGGCAGGGTGGTGAGACCAGGACGGGAATGATACTCATCAAACCAGGCGATCTAGTCGTTTCTGGTATCAATGCGGCCAAGGGTGCTGTTGGGATGTATGGCAGGGAGCACAATACAGACTTGGCCGCCACCATCCACTACAGCACCTATCGGGTTGATGACGACAAGGCAGACCTCCGCTATCTTTGGTGGCTCCTCCGAAGTGACATGTTCAGGGAGTTGATGTCTGCGTATGTGCCGGGCGGCATTAAGACTGAGCTCAGGGCCAATCGTTTGTTACCCATCCCCGTTCCCATCCCTACCATCGATGAGCAGCGGCACTTGGCGGCGCGCATTAAGGAACTCGCGGGTAAGATTGAGGAGGCGCGGGCCCTCCGACAGCAGGCGGGAGAGGCGGCTCGTGCGCTGGTTGCGTCGGTAGTTCAGAGGATGGTGGTGGGTGTTCCAGCCGGAGTCTTGGGTGAGGTTCTGATCGAGCGACCTCGGAACGGTTGGTCGCCCCCGTGTGACGAGGCATCGGCAGGTACGCCTGTACTGACTCTAAGCGCAGTAAGTGGCTACCAGTATCGAGGGAATGAGTTCAAGAGGACCGCTGAACCAACGACGGCGGACGCTCATTACTGGTTGAAGACCGGAGATCTACTCATTACCCGCAGCAACACTCCAGACCTTGTTGGTCACGCCGCTATCTATGACGGGCGGCCCGAGCCTTGTATTTACCCCGATCTAATGATGAAGCTGGTGGTTGACGAGGCTCAAGCTTCAATTAGGTTCGTACATTACTGGTTGATGGGTCCAAGGGTTCGTGACTACATCGGTACGGTGGCAAAGGGAACGAGTCCTAGCATGCGTAAGATCTCTCAGGCCGATGTCATGGGTATTCCGTTTCCGACGCAGATTGGGATCAACGAGCAGCACCGCCTTGTTCAGTACCTAGACGGGTTGCAGGCGAAGGTGCGCGCGGTGAAAGCACTGCAGGCCGAGACGCAGGCGGAGCTCGATGCAATGCTGCCCTCCGTGCTCGACAGGGCGTTTCGCGGGGAGCTATAAGCTGCCTCTGAGATCCACCGTGCTTGTTCCCACCCCGAAGTTCCAATAATCATCAGCAGAGGAGAGCTCCGGGCTGCCGGGGCAGGTGTCCTCTTCATCCTATGAAAGGGCCGAATAGGAGCGCGACCCAGACGGGAAGGTGGGCCTCACTACAGGAAATCTAATCAGCCAGCGCGATGACAATCTAGCTGTCGCGAGTTCCCTGTACACTTTGTGACGTTCCCTTGTGGACGCATGCCAATCGGGCTATAGACATCCGCGGGTGAAGTTTGCTAATACTCTCCGTGTAGACGTAGGAAGGATCGGGCACAGGTGCCCGTTCACGTTGCTCTGGACATTTGCAAAGTGGATGTAGCGCGTTCTACCGCACGGGGCTGGAATGCCGATTTCCCGCATGTATCGCCCCCTGGCTGCTCACGCTGGCAGCCTGCGCTTCTTGCCCTTCGTTGCGTCCCTATTCTTGGGTGGAAGAGCTGATGAGGCCGCCCGTAGACCAAAGGCAGGAGATCGCAGCCGAGGTGCTCGAACTGGGTGAGACGCTGATGGATGCCCTGATACGCGCAGCCGCGAGCGAGGAGTATCCCGAAGCGGACGTGCGGGCGGCTCGCGACGACTTCTTCCGCACCCTGCGGCTCCTGTTGAACCTGCCAGAGGAGAGCTGACCGCATGAACGCGATGCAACAGCGTGTGGCGGAAGCCGCGGCGCAGGCGCTCAGGACAGAGCCGGACGGGATGACTCTCGAGGCCCTCACCGCGGGGGTCAGTCGGCAAGTCGGCCAGAGGCTACCTGCGCCGCGCGTGGCACAGGTGCTCCGTGAGCTGCCGCACCGGTTCAGCGAGGTTGGCGGACGCTGGCAGCTCCGCACTGTCATCGAGCACCCCGAGCCCAATGAGGTACAGACTCCGACACTCGAGTATCCCCACCTGCAGCGGGGCTGTTACGTGGTCTTCGACCTGGAAGCATTGGGGCAGGATCCGAGACTGCCCGGCAACGAGATCATCCAGATAGCCGCCGAGCGGTGGGTAGACGGGCGCTGCGTAGCGACCTTCGACGAGCTCGTTCGCCCGACGAGGCCCATTCCCGCCGAGATCGAGGAGCTGACCAGGATCACGAACGAGGACGTGGCGAGCGCGGGCTGTGCTCAGAAGGTCCTGCCGCAGTTCCTCGCGTTCGTGGGCGACCTGCCCGTCATCGCGCACAACGGCGCCAGCTACGATGGTCCGCTCCTTGAGGCGGTCTCTCAGCGACTCGGCATTACGCTACCGTCCACGTGGCTCGTCCTCGACACGCTGCCCCTGTCCCGCGTGCTGCTGCCGCTTGCTTCCGAGCACCGCGTGGAGTCGCTTGCAGAGAGGTTCGGATGCGCACGTGCAGGTGCTCACGACGCGGCGGTGGATGTCGCGATGCTCGGAAGCATCATCCAGGGCCTGGGCCGCGAGCTGCGTGATACCGAGACCGGCGCGGCGGTGTACGAGCTGCTGCGCCGAGCCGGTGACCCCTGGTCGTACCTGCTCGAGCCGCCACACGCGATCGTATCCGCCCAATCCATCAGCGCCCACTTAGCGCGGAACATCACTCCGCTGCTTGAGGAGAGGCACGCAGCCAGCTCACGGGAGTCGGTCGAGGCGGTGTTCCGGCGCGCGGAGGAGAGGGGCCGCAGCCGGCGTGAGGCTCAGCTCCAGATGGCGGGCGAGGTTCGCGACCTGCTCGAAACCGGAGGCTACGGCGTCATCGAAGCGTGCACGGGTACCGGCAAGAGCCTCGGCTATCTCATCCCCTCCGCCGTGGACGCCCTGGCCACCAGCTCGCCCGTCGCGGTCTCGACGTACACGAAGGTGCTTCAGGACCAGCTCGTGAGACGTGAGCTGCCGTTCGTGCAGGAGCTGCTGCCGGGCCTCAGATACGCGCAGCTCCAGGGTCGGGCCAACTACATCTCGGTGGCGCGCCTGGCCGACGAACTGCTCGAGGCGTTCGAGGCCGCGCACCTCTTGCGCCCGACTGCCTGGACGCTCGGGCTGCTCGTGCGCTTCGCCGCTGAGAGCGCTCACGGCAACCTGGAGGAGCTGGCCTATATCCCACGCTCACTGGATGAGTATCTGGAGGCCGACGGGGCGGTGTTCGCCATGCTCTCTACCGTTCGTTCAGGCAGAGACGATCCCCCGGCCGGGCCATTGCAGGAGTTCTACACCCGGGCGCGGGCTAATGCAGAGCGGGCGGACATCATCGTCGTGAATCACGCGCTCCTGCTGACCAGCTACCTCGGAAGCGCGGATGACGAGGAGCCATTCGCGACCCGGTTGGTGTTCGACGAGGCGCACACGCTCGAAGATGCTGCTACCAACGCTCTGGAGCAGCGCGTGGAGGAGACGGAGCTGCGCAGGCTGCTGCGCGGAATAGTCGCCCCACGGTCACGAGGACTGCTGGCCGACGCGAGGGCGGCCTTCGGGCTCGACCGCGACGACGAGACTGTCGTGGCAGTACGTGAGGCCGTGGACCGGGTGACGGGGGCGCTCGACGCGCTCGCCACGCAGCTCCGCAAGTACGTAGTCAACAAGACCGTGGTCAATCGCGCTGATCTCGATCGCTACGGTGTGCGCATCGCGATCGACCGGGGTGTGTTCCAGGCTGCGGGTGGGCCGGACCTGCGGACTGCCGTGGATACGTTCCGCGGCGCTTTGCAGGGGCTGTCTGACAGCCTGGTCCAGCTGCACCATCGAGGCAACGAGGCAGGCCCGCGCGGGAGCGAAGCTGCAGGGCGCCGAGCCAGGAGGGTGATCCGACATCTCCGCCGCGTCGTCGGGGACCTCAAGGCCATTTACGAAACTTATGGCTGGTTCTGGTCATTTGCTGAGGGAACAACGCACGTGCGGATGATCGAGCTGGGCAAGCTACCGGCATCGCGCGACGGGGAGCCTTCACGAGCGCCGGTGGCCCTGCGCGGAGTGCCCGTGAACGTCGGGCCCAAGCTCTGGGACGGACTCTGGTCGCGGCTCGACGCGGGCATCTGCACCTCCGCCACGCTGACCGTCTACGGCCAGGGCTTCGAGTTCTTCCTCGGAAGGATAGGTCTGGAGCGTGGCCGCATCGCGGACAAAGCGCCGGACAAGCGGCTCATCGAGTGTGCTCTGCCTCACGCGTTCGACTACCACTCGCTTGCGCTCCTCGAGCTGCCCAACGACCTGCCCGCTCCACGTGACAGCGACCTGAAGCGCAAGTTCCCGGAGGCCGTCGCGGGCCTCCTCGCCCGCTTCATCCCGTACTTTCATGGTCGCTCCCTCGTGCTCTTCACGGCCAACAGCCGGCGCGACTTCGTGTACGAGCAGCTCGCCTCCCGCCTCATCGAGGAGGGGTTCCCCGTGCTGTGTCAGGGGCGCAGTGGCTTGCAGCGACTGATTCAGGAGTTCAGGGAAACCCCGGCCAGCTCGCTGCTCGGCTCGCGCTCCCTCTGGGAGGGAGTGGACGTGCCGGGCGAGTCCCTATCCTACGTCTTCCTCGAGAAGCTGCCGTACCCCAGCATCGGGGACCCCGTCGAAGCGGCCCGCATGTCGGCGGTTGAGCAGGCTGGCCACAACCCGTTCTACGACTACCTGCTCCCGAAGATGATCATAGTGCTCAAGCAGGGCTTTGGTCGCCTGGTGCGCTCCCCCGAGGACCGGGGGGCTGTCATCCTCCTCGACAAGCGGCTGCGCAACTCACTGTACCGGGCGGAGGTCCTGCGCTCGCTGCCCGAGCCGACGGTCCGCTACGACTCCGATGTCGATCTCTTCCGCCACGTGGCGGAGTGGATGGGCCTCCCGTTCAGCGAGGAGGATCTGCCCGAGCCGGAATCGGCCGAGATCGCCCGCATCCTTCAGGAGAATCAGCTCCCGACGCCGGTGCTGTCGGATGAAGACTACGACTCCGTCGCCCGGCCCCGTCTCCTGACCGTACAGCAGGCCATCTGGGGGCACTCGGGCTTCCGCCCCGGTCAGGAAGAGATAATGCGGGCGGTCCTCGCAGGAAAGGACGTGCTGGCCCTCCTGCCGACGGGTGCGGGCAAGAGCCGCACGTTCCAGCTGCCCGCGCTCATCCGGCCCGGACTCACGCTCGTCATCTCCCCGCTCATTGCGCTCATCCGTGACCAGGTCGAGAAGCTGCGCGAGGTGCCGGGTCTCGAGTGCGTCGCGGCGCTCGTATCCGGAATGGACGCCGCCAGTCAGGAGCAGGTGCTGCGTGACGCTGTGGCAGGTCGTCTCAAGCTCCTGTACGTCTCCCCCGAGCGCCTCCGCGACCCCAGGTTCCGGGCCGTCCTCGATAGCGTCCAACTGACTCAGCTCGTCGTAGACGAGGCGCACTGCATCTCGACGTGGGGGCACGACTTCCGCCCCGACTTTCTGGAGATCGCGCAGCTCCTGCCGGACGATTTGCCCATTCAGGCCCTCACCGCTACTGCGACCCAAGCCGTACAGAGGGAAATCGTCGAAAAGCTGCGGATGGGCCGACAGCGCGAGCTGTTCACCTACAGCGGCAGCTTCGTTCGCCCCAATCTGATGTACCGGGTGTACGAGGTTCAAAAGCGTGAGGATCGGGACAAGCTGACCGCGAGCATCGTGCACCAGCTTGTGCGCAACGAGGAGCAGGGTGGAGCGGGCATTGTGTACGTCGCCACGCGCAAGACAGCGACACAGCTGGCCAGTCTCCTCCGCGCGTACAACATCGCGGCACAGGCGTATCACGGCGGGATGTCCACGCCCGAGCGCCACCAGGTGCAGGAGCAGTTCATGCAGGGTGAGCTGGAGGTGGTCGTCGCTACGACCGCGTTCGGGATGGGCGTCGACAAGGCCGAGATCCGCTTCGTGCTCCACTATGACCACCCGGCGAGTCTCGAGGCTTACACACAGGAGTCTGGCCGGGCGGGCCGCGATGGTAAGCCGGCTTACGCCATCCTGCTGTACAACTCCCAGACGCAGCGCACCCTCCGCTTCATAGCGCAGCAGGGCGTCCTCCAGAACAGCGTCCTCACGGAGTACGCTCGGGCCCTGTCGTCGGTCAACTCCGAACACATCAACGCGGCTCGACTCCCCGATGGCTACATCCTCTGTGACCCCGACGAGGTATCGGAGCTGGCTGGGGTGGAGCCGACAGAGGGGCGCATGCTCCTCTACTCATTCGAGGCCGAGGGTTTGCTCCAGCGGGGCGCGGACTGTACCCTCGAGGGCACCATACTCCTGAACGCGCATCCTGATGAGATTCTGGGGCAGCTGCCCTCCTCAGATCGGGGTCCGGCTCGGCTGCTATTCGACGCCCTAGGCGCCGAACGCGACGTGCAGCGGAAGTACCTCGCGGCTCAGGTGTACCGAGAGACCGGCCTCGACCCGCGCAGCCTCGAGCCGCTGCTCGTTCACCTGAGCCAGCGCGATCTGGTACTGTACCGTCCGTACCGGCGCGGTATCACGCTCCAGGTTGACCCGGCGGACCTCACTCCCGACCGCGTCAAAGACCTCGAATCCAGGTTCGGCGCCCGCTACGGGATGTTCGAGGAGCGGCTACAGGACATGCTCGACTACGCGAGACTGAGGCCCGGTGGGAGCCGGTGCCGGAGCGCCTTCCTGGTCAACTACCTCACGGGCCGTGATGATGCTCCGCTCTGCGGCCGGTGCGACCTGTGCAGCCCCACGAACGAGCAGCTGCCCTGGGACCCGGGCGTGCGCCTGTACGGGGAGCCGCTGAAGGTGGACCCGCGGCTCGCGGTGCTCTCGGCGGTGCTCCAGCACAACCGTATCTACAGCAGCCGCACGTTCGTAAATATGCTCGTGGGTGACGGCTATCAGCTCACTCCGAGTGCACGAGCCTCCGACCACTTCGGCGTCCTGGAAGGAGCCACGACGCGAGACCGGCTGCGGCGCACGATCGAGGTCCTCATCGAGGCAGGCTTTCTCGCGCTCGAGGAGAGGCCGATGCGCAACCGGGACGAGACGTATCAGGCCGTCAGGCTCACCGAGAAGGGGCGAGACGCGCTGGCGGGCGGCATCGAGCTGCCGGAGTTCCCGGAGCTGGCGGCGTGATGGAGACCGAGGTTGGACACCTGCTCGAGGAGGCAGTGGAGCGTCTGCGGCCTACGCGCCGGACGTTCACGGAGGATGAGGCGCTCAGCGCTGTCTGGGAGCTGGGTATCGAGCTCCCCATTCACGTCGACTCACGATTTGTGCTGGCGCGAGAGCGGGATGCAAAGCATCCTCGACAGTGGAGGCTCGCGGAGCAGGTGCTTGGGAACGATCGCCTGCTCGACGCGCTCAATCAGGGGACGTGGGACGGCCGGGATGTAGACGCCAAGCTTGCCGAGCTCGAGGCCGAGGACGGAGTCCACTACGTGTTCTGTCCCGTGGACCCTCGCTTCCAGATGGATCGGAACGGCACGCTCCGATCTGCCGACCGCGAGGTCGAGGTCGAACTCGCGCCCGAGGAGCGGTCGCGCCTGGACGAGCTGGCGGCCGAGCTCACGACGCTGTGGCTCGAGGAGGGAGCCCAGCCGCTGACCGTCCGACAGATATCGGGGATGCTGGAGTCGCTGGGCTGGGATGGAGGGAACGACGAGGATTGGCGGCTGGTGCAGGCGTGGCTCGCGAGCTGGGATGGGATCCGTCGGGTGGGATACGACTACTGGGCGCTGGCTCATACCGTCCCCGAGCACGCTCGCCCGTCGCGCTTCCGGGTGCTCGCCATCGGGAGAGACTCGCAGGATGTCGAGGTCGTGTACGTGGAGCAGCCGGAGCCGCCGGTCGCGCGCATCGAAACCGAAGGTCCCAACGCCAAGCAAGTGGCCGCCTGGACCGTGCCCCTGCGCACTACACACATCAATGAGGGCGTCCTCCGAGTCCCGAAGGCCGTGCGCTCGATATACCCATCGCGCCGGCCGGGCGAGGGGGACGTTACCGCGCTGCGCGGGCGATGGTACGCCGATAACGACCGGCTGTGGGTCTGGCTCGACCGGAGCGCGAACCTGCTCTACGGCGCCGACCTCGCGGATAAGCTCGCCTGGTGCGAGGCGGGCGACCTGCTCCGCGTGCAGTGGGCGCCGGACGTCCTCGTCTTCTCCATCATCGGTCGGGACGAGGCCGTGCAGGAGGAGGAGACGCGACTGGTCGACGTGGAGGTGCTGGCGGAGCTCCGCGGCGGCCTTGGCGAATCCTACCGGCAGTCCATCCAGGCCATCCTTTCTGGCGCGCCCGATGGCCTTACGTTCCGGGAGGTCGTCGAGTCCGTTCGCGAGCGGCAGGGACACACGGTGCATCGCGGCTCCATCCGCTCGGCCCTCTACGCCGGCGGCTTCGTACACGGGGACGGCCGCTGGTACTCTTCCCCCGATCCGGAGGGCGGTCGGCGCAGGCTGAGGCGAGTCATCCGTCGCGCGGAGGTGGAGTCAGCGCCCGACCTGGCCACGACGTCGGCCAGCGTCCGCCAGAGGCTCCAGGAGCTGCTCCGACGGCTGGAAGCAGGGGGCCCGAGATAGAGACGATGGCAGCTGACACCGTGGAGCGGCTGCTCTCGCTGCTCGCGTCCTGGACTCCACGTTCCGGCGGCGTGCAGGCTCTCCACCGCCGCTGCCGCGAGCGGGCGCGCTCTCTCGGCCACGCCTTGCTGCCTGCCAAGCTGCTCCTGGTGGATGGCCTCGACGCTGCGAGCCTGTCGCGTGCCCTGGGCCCCGGAGCCTGCCCCGCGTATCGGGTTCCGCCCGCGGGTAGGTTCGATGCCGCGCTCGTGCCCCACGGGGAGCCGCCCGATTCTTGGCTGCTCGCGCTCGACTCCCGCCTGCCCGTGGGGGAGCAGGTCGGGCTGTACGCCCACGCGGTCGCCCACCTCATCCACAACTACCGCGTTGCGGAGAGTGGCGCTGGGCTCAAGCTCGACCCCCGGGACGGCTACGTGCACGTCGAGAGCCTGTCCCGCCTCCGCGAGCGCTCGCGGATCTACCAACCGTTTGACCTGGAAGTGCTCGAGGAGTTTCCTGCTTTGACCAAGCCGCTGAGGACGAGCTCGGCCGCGGGAGCGCGGCTCGAGGACCTGACCGAGGGCGCTGTCGTCCTCGGCGTGAGCCAGGACGGACCCGTACGAGTCCTGAGCGCCAGGATGATCGGGGGTACGGCGGTAAGGCTGACCTACGAGGACGTAGTCACGGGTAAGCCTGGAACCCGCGTGCTGTATCGCTCGAGCGAGCCCTCGCTCGAAGTCGTCGAGGGTGGTGGTGCTTGGACGTACACGGCCGATGGCGCCCTCTGTCGCCTCGCGCTCGAGGCGGAGCGCATCCGGCTGGCCCACCTGTTCGACCCTCAGCTCGCGGTCTCGGTGTCGTGGATTGAGCCACTGCCTCACCAGATCTCCGCGGTGTACGAGACGATGCTCCAGCGCCAGCCGCTCCGTTTCCTGCTGGCCGACGATCCGGGTGCCGGCAAGACCATCATGACGGGCCTCTTCATCAAGGAGCTCATCCTTCGGGGAGACCTCGAACGGTGCGTCATCGTGGTGCCCGCCTCGCTCGAGGTGCAGTGGCAGGACGAGCTCCTCGAGAAGTTCGGGCTGCACTTCGACATCGTCGGACGCCATGAGATCGAGTCCGCGGCGGTCAACGTGTTCGCGGAGCGTAACCTCGTGATCGCGCGGATCGACCTCCTCAAGCAGGAGGAGCAGCTGGAGCGGCTGTCCCAGGTGGACTGGGACCTGGTCGTGGTCGACGAGGCGCACAAGATGAGCGCGACCATGCAGCCCGGCACGAACAAAGTGAGGGAGACCGCCCGCTACAAGCTCGGCAAGCTGCTCAGCGCGCGCTCCCGGCATTTCCTGATGCTGACGGCCACACCGCACCGCGGCAAGGAGATCGACTTCCAGATGTTCATGCAGCTCTTGGACCCCGACCGCTTCGAGGTCCGCTTTCAGGAGAAGCTGCAGCCGCAGGACGTGCAGGACGTCATGCGCCGGATGATGAAGGAAGACCTCGTGGATTTCGGCGGGTGTCGGCTGTTCCCGGAGCGGCGCGCCTATACCGTCGGGTACGCGCTCTCCCCGCTTGAGCTTCAGCTCTACGAGGAGATGACGGAGTACGTCCGGCAGGAGATGAACCGGGCCGACCTCATTGCGGCCGAGGGCGGGCAGGGCCGACAGCGCCGGACGGTCGTCGGGTTCGCGCTCACGACCCTTCAGCGCCGCCTCGCATCCTCGCCCGAGGCCATCTACCAGTCGCTCGCTCGGCGTCGTAGGCGGCTGGAGCGCACGCTCGAGGAGGAGCGTCGGAAGCGGCTGGAGAAGCTGGATCTCGCTAGCGGCTATGGTCGGGTCGAGCCCGACGAGCTAGAAACGGACCTCGAGGAGAGCCCTGAGGATGAAGCCGAGGAGATAGTCGATCGCGCGTCGGCCTCGCGCACGATTGCCGAGCTCGAGTTCGAGCTCGAGCAGCTCGCTCGGCTCGAAGCGCTGGCCGAGAGAGTTCGCGCCTCGGGCGAGGACAGCAAGTGGCAAGAGATGCGCACGCTGCTCGAGGAGACGCCCGAGATGTACAAGGCCGACGGGTCCCGCCGCAAGCTCGTCGTCTTCACCGAGCATCGGGACACGCTCCACTACCTGGCGGAGCGGATCCGCGACTACCTGGGCCGAGATGACGCCGTGGTGACCATTCACGGAGGGATGAGCCGCGATGCCCGGCGCGACGCGCAGAACGAGTTCCTGCACAGGGAGGAGTCGCTCGTGCTCGTGGCGACGGATGCCTCCGGAGAGGGCATCAACCTCCAAAGGGCGCACCTCATGGTCAACTACGACCTGCCGTGGAACCCGAACCGGCTGGAGCAGCGCTTCGGTCGCATCCACCGGTTTGGCCAGAAGGAGGTCTGCCATAACTGGAACCTGCTGGCGTACAACACCCGGGAGGGCGAGGTGTACGACCGGCTACTGGCGAAGCTGGAGGAGGCCCGCAAGGCGCTCGGGGACACCGTCTTCGATGTCCTGGGCGAGGTGTTCACCGACCGGCCGCTGCGCGAGCTCATGCTAGACGCCATACGCTATGGGGACGACCCAGCGCAGAGGGCGAGACTGGAGGAGGTAGTCGCCAACCTGGCGGACCTCGAGGAGTACCGCCGCCTGCTCGAGGAGTACCGGCTGGTTCGCGAGATAATGGATCCCGCGCAGGTCACGGAGCTGGCCGAGGAGCGAGACCGCGGCGCCACGAACCGTCTGGTGCCCCACTTCATCGCGTCCTTCTTCGCGGAGGCGTTCACCCGACTCGGAGGCAGCATTACCGAGCGGGAGCCCGGTCGCTACCGGATAAGCAACGTGCCGCCGGAGATTCGTCGCCGCGCTCAACGCTTCGGGCGCTCCTGTACCTTGCCCACCAGCTACACTCGCGTCTGCTTCGACAAGGAGCTTGCCGAGGTCGAGGGACTGACGGAGGCGAAGTTCATCGGGCCTGGGCACCCGCTGCTCGAGGCAACGCTCGGGCTGGTACTGGAGCGGTGGGGGGGGCTGATGACCGAAGGGGCCGTTCTGGTGGATCCGTCGGCGACGGGCGAGCCCCGTCTCCTCTTCATGGTCCGCACGGACGTCACCGACGACGATGGGGATACCCTCTCCTCCGAGCTGCACTTCGTCGAGCTCGGCGCCGAGGGGAAAGCCGTCCGCGCGGGCGCCGCGCCGTACCTGGACTATCGCCCCCTCGAGCCGGATGAGGTACACGAGGCGCAGGCGCTCGCGAGCGCGGAATGGGTGCGCAGAGTTGACCTCGAGGCGGTGCAGGACTACGCCATCGTCCACCTGGCCGAGGAGCAGCTGGAGCGAGTGCGACAGGAGCGTGAGGAGCGAGCGCGCAAGGTTCTCCAGGCGGTGGACGACCGGCTCTCGCAGCTCGTGCTCCATTGGGACAAGCGAGCGGATGAGCTCGACCGCCAGTACCGCGAGGGCACGGTTCCGAAGGTAGCCGTTGACAACGCCCGAGATAAGGCGGCGGAGCTCACGGAAAGGCGCAAGTGGCGACTGGAGGCGCTGAAGCGGGAGGTGATAGTCCAGTGCCCGCCTCCGCAGGTGCTCGCGGGTATGCTCGTAGTCCCGGCGGATCGCCTAGGGAAAGACCATCAGGAGCCCGACCCTGAAGCCCTGCAGCGACTCGAGCTGGTGGCGATGCGCGAGGTGATGCTGCGTGAGCGAGAGGCCGGCTACGAGCCGCGCGATGTGAGCGGGGAACGCCGTGGCTACGACCTCGAGTCGGCGCATCGCGATACGGGCAAGAGCCGGTTCGTCGAGGTGAAAGGCCGGGCGGTGGGAGTTGATACCATCACGCTGACCCGTAACGAACAGCTAGTGGCCAGGAACAAGCGCGCGGACTACGTGTTGGCGATAGTCGAGGTGGACGGGGACCGGGTCGTCTCGTACCAGGCGATTCCAGACCCTCTCGGCGGACTTCCGAGCGACGGCATGCCGTTCGGGATGGTATCCTCGACGTTCAGCATCCAGCAGCTACAGGCCTCGAGGGTTGAGGGATGAAGAGGTCTATTGTAGACTTCCCCCAAGCTGAAATGCGGGCAGGCGCGGAAGGAGGAATGGATGCAGGCTGACTTTGACCTGGAAAGCTTCCTCTGGGGCGACCGCGTGGCGGCGAATGCGGTACCGACACCGCAGGCTCAGACGGCGACGCCAGCAGCTCTCACGAACCCGGCACCAGCCACTTCCGAGCCCGTCCTGCCAACCGTCGAGATCGACGAGCCGCCACAGATCGACTGGAATGATACTCCCCACGAGCTGCGTGAGGAGTCCGATGACCTGGTACGCGATGATGAGTATGAGATAGAGGAGATTCTCGAGGAGGACGACCTCGACATCCAGGAAGACGACGAGCCGCAGGGGTTGGACTACCGCGAGCAACCCCTGGGCTACCTGGAGCTTGGGCAGCGATTGCGCTGGGTCGTGCTGCCGTGCCTACAGATGGCCATCGAGCGCAACGGCAGGCTCACGCTTGGCAACCTGGCGTACTCCGTGCAGGCGCTGCAGAACAGCGACCCTCACCTGCGCGAGGTGTACGACTTCGTGCGCCGCAGCGGCGTTCCGGTGCTGCCGAGCTGTGTTGGCAGTCCAGGTAAGACCAGGCCGCTCGCGACCATCGAGATTGCGAAGCGTCGCTTTGGAAGTCTCCTTCGGGGTGAGCTGGATCAGGCATGGGCGCTCCGGCGGCTCGGCTATGAGGGCGTTCACTTGTCGAGCACCGAGCGCAAGCTTCTGGTTGACGCCTGGGCGCGCCATGTACTTGCTCGTGCGGAGGAGGAGCACTACTGCGCGATCACGGCAGCCGAGGTCGAGCGCGTAGGTGAGGACACAAGGTTCTGGTCACCTGAGGCTCTAGCGGCGCGAGAGGCGCTCGTGCTGGACAACCTGTGGCTGGTCGCGAGGGTGATCCGACCGTACCTCGGGCGGGACCTCGACCTCGAGGACCTGTTTCAGGAGGGTGTGGAGGGCCTGTTCCGGGCGGTCGTGAAGTACGACGTCGGGAAAACTCCCCGGTTCATGAGATATGCTGCGAACTGGGTGTGGCAGAAGGTGACTCGGTCTCTTGCGGACGACTCGCGGTCGATCCGCTTGCCTGTTCACGTGTGGGAGGAGGTCCGGGCCCTCGATGCCGCACGTCAGCAACTCAAAGACCGAACGGGACACGAACCTTCCGCTCTGCAGCTCGCAAGCAGCCTCGGTTGGGCGCTACCTCGCGTGGAGCACCTGTTGCAGGTAGCTCAGCCGGTTGTCTCGCTGGATTCCTCGGACCAGTTTGCGCAAGCCGCCACGGGGATGCCGGCTGCTGAGGGCGAGGACATCTCCAAGGCGCTCGACCTCCTTGCATTTAGAAAGGCGATTGAGGCTGTACTCTCCATGCTCTCACCGCGGGAGCGTGAGGTGCTGGAGCTACGGTTCGGGTTGGTGAGAGAGCGTGAGTACACGTTGGAGGAGGTCGGTGCGCGCCTTGGAGTCACGAGGGAGCGCATCCGCCAGATCGAGGACAAGGCCATCAAGAAGCTACGCCGTCCGGGTTGGAGCCGAGTACTGTCCGGGCTGATTGAGCGATCACCTCGGGATGACCGCGTCCGCCTACCTGTACTCTCGCCTGCCCTCGTATCGAAAGTGTTGCCCTCGTTCCCGGAAGGGAGAGAAAGGCTAGCCGTCGCCGCGATGTTCCTGCAGCCGGAGCGCAGACCCGGAACCTTGGACCGCACGCTCACTGACCTGAATCTGACCCGGAGTGATGCCGAGGCGTTGGCGGATCGAGTAAAGACCTTGACCAATGAGTGGTACCGCGTGAACGTTCTACCCGAGTCATATAAGACTCCGCAGACTACGCAAGTAGAAGGCAAAGTTTCTTGACCGAGACTGTTACCGACGGCTCTACTACCACCAGACCTTCCGGTGCCACTCCCTTGCGCTACTACGCGGCGGTGACGGATGGCCCGAGCGTGTTCCGGCGAATGCTCCGCCTGCTCGAGGACGCTGGCCCGTTCGCGACGGACCCGCTGGGTCGCCTGCTGGTCACGCCTCTACAGCTCGGCCCGCCAACTCTGTCCTTCATCAGGGACCTCAGCGCGACGCGCGGGGCGACCGTGTGCTTCGACAGCGGCGGCTACTACGTCCAGGTCGGGAAGCTCGCATATGAGGAGTTGTACATGCGACTGCTGCGGCTGTACCAGGAACAGCCCTGGGCAGACGTGTACGTGCTGCCGGACAACGTCCCGACCTCTCGCGAGACGCCTGAGCAGGTCTGGACGAAGGTTCGACAGACAGCCCAATGGAGCCGGATGTTCTTCGAGGAGCTGCCCTCGAAGCTGCAGGAGCGAGCCATGCCTGTAGTGCACGGCCACACCCTCGAGCAGGCCGACTACTGTCTCTCGGAGTACCTGGCAATGGGCGCGCGCACGGTCGGTTTCGGCAGCTTCGGCACGTTCGGCAAGCAGGACGGGGTGAATCTGGCACACGCTGACTCCACGAAGGTCGCGAGTTGGGTTGTAAGGGAGGCGGGCAAGCACGGCGTGCCAGTCCACTTCTTCGGACTCGGCGTGCCGGCGCTCGTCGCTATGATCGCGGGACTCGGGGCGACGAGCTTCGACTCCTCGGCGTGGCTGAAAGCCGCCGGCTTCGGGCAGGTCACGCTGCCGTTTCAAAGAGCGTACAATATTACTTACCGGAGCGCCGAGTCCGAGTTGCAGCGAGGCATCCTCTGGGAGGACTTGCAGGAGCTCAAGGTGCTCACGGGGCACTCGTGTCCGTACTGCGAGAGCTGGGAGCGTTTGGCCGAGAGCAAGTGGCACCGGGCGGCTCATAACCTCATCTCACTGCACGAGTCCGTCCAGATACTCAACGACGGGCAGTACGAGCGGATTGATGCTATCTACGAGGGCGGCTCTCCCAAGTATCAACAGGAAGGGGTGCGATGGCTACGGAACACGTAACGCTGCACCTCGACCCAGTCCGCAGCAGCGAGCATATGCGGACCATCGTCGAGGCAATGTCGCAGAGTGGCCGCGAGGCGTTCGGGTCGTACGCGGAGCTCTTGAGCGCGATCCGCGAGCGGTACGCGTTCACGGATCGGACGGAGCCGCTATCAATGGCGCGACTGCTGGGGATTCTCGAGGATGGAGCCAGTGGCATAAAGCTTTCGGTGCTCGGGCAGTCGCTCTACCGGCTCAGGCCGGATGTGGCCGCCGATGTGCTGCACTTCCTCCTGTACTCTGCCTGGTCGGCCAGACCTGACCTCGGAGTGTCCTGGGCATACCGAGTGTTCTGTGACCACCTGTGGGCAGAAGGACAGATCGTGCTCGATGCTGCTAATCGGAAGCAGTTGGTGGCGGATGTGCTCTCGCTCGCAGAGGCGAAGTTTGAGGGTGCTCGGCCCGCGTTCAGCACCAAGAGCGTGCTGGGCCTACGCAAGTGGCTGGAGCCCCTCACCCCGCCCGTGCTGGAGAACGACTGCTTTCATCGCCGCGACCTCTGCTCCCGAGAACTGGTGCTGCTGGCGGTCGGCCACGTAGCACGCGAGAGCAGCGCCCAGCTCAACACTGATCTCTTGCTGACGCCTGAGCGTCGAGAGGCCGTTGCTCGCCTGTGCCTGCTCGAGCCGTCCGTCCTGGACCGTCGGCTGGATCAAGCGCTAGCGGCGTTTCCCCACCTTGCTGAAGCCGGCACGCGCACCGGCTCCTACGGCCGCTTCATCCGCCTTCGGGAGTACCCGACGGTCGAGCTGCTCTTGGATTAGGAGGTAACTGAAGGATGGCACTCGAGGGTTTGCGAGTAGTGCTCGACAAGGAGCCGGTGGTCGGTACGCCGACGGCAGACCGGCTGCTCGAGGCTCCCGAGATGATGGATCAGAGCTTCACACGACACGTGCGCTCGTACGTGCCATTCGGCCGTGCAAGCGGCTCGACCGAGGACGAGGTATCTATCTCGGAGTATGAGCAGAGGCTCATCACCCTCGTGAAGAATGCAGCCGCGCCGAAGGGCTACATCACGGCAGACTTTGGGTACGGCAAGACGAGCACGGCGCTGTACATGTGGCAGCGCTGCCGCCAGGCCAACCTGCTGGCCGTGCCCCCCTTCCAGCTGGGCGAGCTCAGCGACCTCATTCGGGCCACGTACGGCTGGGCGCGCTACGAGCTAAGTCGCTCGGTACCGGGCTGCGTCGGGGAGCTGGAGCAGATCTACCACGCGGCGACCGACCGGAGCATAGAGAGCGACGCCGGGGGAGATGCGGTCATGCTCGAGCGCCTTCGACAGCTCTTTGCCGAGGGCAGATACACCCTCAAGCTCACCTCGAAGGACTACCTCGAGTTCTTCTCCCGCGTCAGCGCGCTCGCCCAGCAGGCGGGCTTCGACGGGCTGGTGCTCTTTCCCGATGAGGTGCAGCAGTACGTCGAGCCCTCCATCAAAGCGGGCCGCGAGGATCCTATCGCTCCGCTTCACAACATCGTGGAGGGCATGGTCACGCGCAAGGGCGTGCTGAAGGTCGGGCTCATATTCAGCATCCCCTCCAAGGAGCTCGGCGTCATCAACGACCAGCGTGGCGACCTCGTGCAGCGCCTCAAGATGGACCGCCTCGCGCTCGACCTGCGCAGCATCTACGACCGGCACTTCGCGGCGCGCCTCTGGCAGCAGCTGGCGCGAGAGTTCGACTTCGAGGCGGAGGAGCAGCGGGTCGTCACGGCGGAGGGGCTGGCCAGCCTCGGGGAGATAGCGGCGCGGGACGACCTCGCGAGCGGGCCAAGAACCGTGATCGCAGGCTTCAAGCACATGGCGCAGCGCTATCTTGATTGCCCTCAGGTTGAGCCTCTTGGACCTGTCGGGGTGGTGGACGGCTTCCTCCAGAATGAGATTGCGTTCGACGGGGACGGCAAGCTGCAGCAGGTGGTGCAGGGTCACCTTGGCGATCCGGCCGCAGCCGCCCTTCCGAGGGGGCGCGAGCTCGTGAAGCTGCTCGGAGCCTTCCCCACCTACGGCGCCTCGGAGGATGTGCTCCACGCGGCGGGGCTTTGGCGGGAGGCCGACGAGCTGATCCGCCTGCGCAGGGGCGAGGTCGTCATCGAGCTGGGCGGAGGCCGCGACGACCAGGGCAATCCCGTGCCCCGCGGCTACACGCTGCTCGGACTGGAGCCCGCGAATGCGCGTCCCTCCGACTGGCTGCAGCAGACCCTCCGTGAGTTCAGCCGTAACTACGTCGAGCAGTCCGACCGGGCGTTCCAGCGGGCCGAGCAGGGCTTGCTCGACCTCGTGGTCGCGCGGCTGTTCCCCTCCCCTCAATGGAAGGTCCTGGAGCGGCTGGAGCGACGGCGGGACCAGAGCGCGGGAGTGCTCCTCGAGGGGAGCTTCAACTCTACGGCGAAGCGGTATCCCGACCGCCGTGTGCTCGTCCGGCTCGCCCGCGACACGGAGCAGTCGAAGGGAGGACCAGATGCCGACGTGGTCTTCGACGTGTCGCTGGAGCGGCATCTGGACATGGAGGACCGGGAGCGTCGTGACCTGCCGGGTGGCATCGAGGTGAGAAGCGATGGCGTGGTCCGGCTCCGCCTCAACTTCTTTCACCGCAGCTCCGACGAGTTCTACAGCGACCTCAAAGCGCAGCTCCAGCCTGTGATGAGCCCCTGGAAGGTCACGCCGTTCATGATGCTGGGCCTGCATCAGTATCTCGAGGAGAAGCGCGAGCAGCACCTCATCCCGAAGGACATGGACCGCGAGGTCGAGCTGGTGTTCGAGCCGCTCCTGTTCGACCACGCGCTGGAGGAGCTGCTCAGCGCCGAGCTGGGGCAGGGGCTGAACGCGGCGCGCGAGCGCATCGTGGAGCAGGCCTTCCGCCGGGCGTGCGAGCTGCGCTTCCCTACGTACCGGACGCTCATGCTTCAGAAGGGCTGGCAGCTCGCGCTCAAGGACTACTACCTGGCGCTGGACCACCTACAGAGCAGAGAGGAGAAGCAGGGCAAGGAGGGCTACGAGGGCACGAAGCGCGACGTGGCCGAGCTCTTCCACCGGACCAACACCGGCCTCGACTCCTTCATTAGTACGTTTCCCGACCTGATTCACGAGGAGGTGCCCTTCCGTGGACAGGGGGTTGGGACCGTCAAGTTCACGCTGCACCCGCTCGAGACGCAGTTCATGGAGCTGATGGCCGGGGGCGAGCCACGGCGCGTGCGTCACCTGGGGCAGGAGCTCGAGGTGCACGTGCTGCCTATTCGGAGACTGTACGAGGTAGCGTACGCACAGGGCTATAGGTCAGCGGAGATCGACGCTGTCATTGACCTCCTCGAACGGCGCGAGCTTGCCGAGACCGTTAGCGGCAGGACCGAGATTCAGGAGGTGCCGACGGCCGAGGTGCCGCTCAACGTGCTCCGGGAGCAGATAGAGGCGCACCTAGAGCGGCTGAACCCTCTGCTGGCCGCCTATCCGGATGACCTCATGCTGCGCAGCCAGGCCGAGAACACGCGGAAGATGCAGCGGCAGCTCCGAGAGCGCCCGGAGCAGCTGGACGCGGCGGTGATTCATCGACTGCGCAGCACACTGCGACAGTACGGGAAGCGGCTCGACGAGTTCATGGAGGCCCGTGCCGCCGAGCTGCGGGAGGAGATTCGCGCCCTGGCGGAGCTACGGCTGCCGGACCCGGTGGCCAATTACAAGCTGTCGGAACCGGTGCCGCGAGAGTTCTTCGGGCCCCACCTCGAGACTGCCCGCAAGCAGCTGCTGGCGGAGGCCGAGAGGCTGCGGAGCGAGCAGTCGGACCTTCGCAATGCGGCGCTCGACGCCCTTGCCGAGCTCCGGGGCGAGCTGGGGCCCGCGCAGCTCCGAGAGGGGCTGGAGCGCTCGCGGAATCTCAGCAAGGTGGCCACGCAGCTTCGCGCAAACGCGAACGCCACGGAGACTCAGTGCATCCAGCTGGTGCGCGCTCGACGTGCTCTCGGCCGCTTGTCGGCGCTCTCAAGGGAGGTGGAGAGGCTGAACGAGGACACGGCTCCGCTTACGGCCCTCGGCGCACGGATCTCCGGGGAGCTGAGCAGCCGGAAGCTTGCGGCACTCGTGAGCTCACAGAGCTGGGAGGGCGAGGTCGAGCGCCTCGAGTCGATGGTTCACGAGAGCCAGGTGGCGAAGCAGCAGGCGTTCGACCAGCTCAAGCAGCGCTACGCTGAGCTGCTGCACGAGTACCTCAAGCGTCCGCTCGACTTGGCCTTCAGCGCTGAGTACAACCCAGCTAGCCCCGCCAGCTCGACTGAACTGCTGACACGCGAGGTGTCAGAGGATATCCTCAGAACTATAACCCGAGTACGGGAGCAGCTGGAGAGATGGATGGAGCGCCTGCGTCAGATTCTCGTCTCTCCAGACCTCGCGTACGTGGCCGGCTCGCACACTGGGCTGAGAGGCGACACCGAGGCATTGCTGGTGGAAGTGGAGGCAGTGTCCCGCGAGCTTGATGAGCTGAGAGGGAGAGCCGCCGATCGATCGGTCATTGCCGACGCAAGTGAGTCCGGGGCGCTGGTGTGCCTTCTGAACCGCCTGAGTGGTCCCTTGACGTCACTGCCCCCATTCAAGACCGGGTTCGATGTGATAGATAGAGCCGTGGGTGAGGTCCAGCTCACTTCCAGCGAGACCCAATTGCTGGAAGCGCTGCAGGGCATCCAGATGGACGGCGACTCGGTCGATTTGGGACAGCTACTGCAGGCAGTGCGGTCAGCCTCGGGAAGTGAGGGTGTCTGGCACGACCTGGAGGGGCTGTATGGGAAGGGCTGGGTGGCCGTGTACGTAAAGGTGCGCGAGTCACGTAGCGGTGGCTAAGTACCTGGTGGCGACCCTCGAGCATCTGGCCGCTCTCAAAGCCCTTGCGGACGGTAACAGAAGGTATTTGGGCTTTGTGCATCGCACCGCGCTGCTTCGCTCCATCGAGCGTGAAGAGGTGCTCGCGATCGTGCAGGGCGAGGATATCCTGGGCTTCTGCCAGTACTACCAACGACGGGATGGGATCGTCACTATTTACCACCTCGTGGTAGCCGAGAGTGAGCGGCGAAAGGGGCTAGGGCGAGCGCTGGTCGAGGAGGTGGGCAGGCGCGCCGCGGGGGCTGGGTGCAGGCAGATTCGTTTGAAATGCCCTGATGGCCTCGAGGCCAATGCCTTCTACCAGCGCATTGGGTTTCAACACAATGAGACGGAGGGTGGCCATAGGCAGGCTCTGATAGTCTGGGAGCGATGCCTCGCCAACGATTGATCCCCGCTTGTGATCCCGCTTGCCTGTTGGTTCATCCTTGACTCTGATCGAGAACATTTCGGTGCGAACCTCCTCCAGATATACCGCTACTCGGTGTTATCCTACGGGCACTGTCCCTGAGCCACCGCGTGACTGAGGCAGCGCATTGTCCCGGTGAGCTCATGGTCCCCCAGCCGGTACACGCGTCCCTCATACTCCACGCCCCACATGGCTGGTGGCACCCGAATCTCATGATGAGGATCGAAGCCTCGCGTCCCTGCGAGCTGCCGTACCTGGTCGCACTCCGCCTCGAAGAATCTGGTGGGACCAAAATGGGACCAAAGAGCCCCATGAGGCGAAAACTGGAGGGGCAGGTGTTGGATAAAAGCCAGGAAATATCTGAAGTTACAGTGGCACGCCAGGAGGGACTCGAACCCCCGACCCGCTGCTTAGAAGGCAGCCGCTCTGTCCAACTGAGCTACTGGCGCTCGGCTCCACTCCCACCATTATACAGGCCCCACGCTCGCTCCCCAAGCGTCGCCGTCCCTATGATCGAGAACGACCCGCGCATGGTGGTTGTCGCATCGGCAGAGGCGGCGATCACCCGCCGTGCGATGCCCACCCTCACGACCGGAAGCGACGGCGTCGCGCTCAGCACGACTCCGGTGATATGATTGACCAGCACTCACGACACGGAGCGATGGCATTGCGACTACTGATCGACCTCGACGGCGTGCTGTACAGGGGCAGGCGCGCGCTGCCGGGAGTGCGCGAGCTCTTCGAGTGGATCGAGGCACGAGGCCACTCCTACTCCCTCGTCACGAACAACTCCACGCGCCCCCCGGACGAGGTGGCCGCTCAGCTACGGGGATTCGGCCTCGCCGTCCCGCCCGACCACATCACCACCTCCGCGCTCGCGACCGCGCGATGGCTCCACGAGCGTGCCGGGAAGGGCGCCAGAGTGCAGGTGCTCGGAGGGCCGGGGCTGCTTCAGGCCATCTTCGACCCGGCGCTCGGCTTCCGGCCCGATTGGTACTCGCCGGAGTGGCTCGTCGCTGGCAGCGACTTCGACCTGACCTACCAGAAGCTCACCGCCGCCTGCTTCGCGGTCCAGCGCGGCGCCCAGTTCATCGCGACCAACCCGGACACCACCTTCCCCACCGAGCAGGGCATCACCCCCGGCGCCGGGGCCATCCAGGCGGTGATCACGCTCGTCACCGGCATCAGGCCGACGGTGATCGGCAAGCCCGAACCCGCGATCTACGAGATGGCGCTCAGGACGATGCCCGAGAACGGCGAGGTGGTCGTGCTCGGCGACAGGCTGGACACGGACATTCTCGCGGGACAACGTCTCGGATTGAAGACCGTGTTGCTGCTCACCGGAGTCTCGACCCGCGAGGAGGCGGAGACGGGGGAGATCCGGCCCGACTTCGTGTTCGAGGACCTGTGCCACTTCCTCGCCCACGCGGATGACCTCTGAAGGCGGGCGAGGCGGGGCATAATTAAGGGATGATGGATCCTGTGCCCCACGACCTCTCGCGCCTGCTCGCGACCTACGGCTACTGGGTCGTGCTCGTGTTCGTGATGATCGAGAGCACGGGCGTGCCCTTCCCGGGCGAGACGGCCCTGCTCGCCGCAGCGATCTACGCGGGCACCACCGGCCACCTGAACATAGCGCTCGTCGTCGTCGCCGCGGCCGCCGGAGCCATCATAGGCGACAACTTCGGGTACTGGATCGGCAGCGAGGGGGGCTACAGGCTGCTGCACAGGTATGGCCGGTACGTGCGGCTCGACGACCGGAAGCTGAAGCTCGGCTTCTACCTGTTCAGGCGGCACGGCGGGAAGGTGGTGTTCTTCGGGAGGTTCGTCTCGATCCTGCGCACCTGGGCCGCGTTCCTGGCGGGCACCAACCACATGCCCTGGCGGCGCTTCTTCGCCTTCAACGCCGCGGGGGGGATCACGTGGGCGGCGATCTACGGTGCTGGCGGCTTCCTGCTGGGCGACACGTTCCAGAGGCTGGAGGGCACGTACCGCCTGGTCACGGGCGTGCTCGTGGTCGCCGCGTTCGTCGTGTTGGTGCTCTTCCTGCGCAAGAACGAGAAGCGGCTGGAGGAGCAGGCCGAGCGGGAGCTGCCGGGCCCGCTCGAGGACTACCTCGGCCGCCGAAGGGGGGATCGCGGACACGAGCCCACCGAGACGACGCCCTAGCGGGAGGCCAGGCTACCCTCCTGGATGCGCAGCAGGCGCTCGATCCCGGCGTCGGCCAGGTCCAGCAGGCGACCAAGGGCCTCGCGATCGAAGCCCACCCGCTCCGCCGTGGACTGGACCTCGATGTACTCGCCGCGCGCGTTCCGGACCACGTTCACGTCCGCGTCCGCCGACGAGTCCTCCGAGTAGTCGAGGTCCAGCATCGGCATCCCGCCGACCACCCCGACGCTCACCGCCGCGACCGGGGTCAGGAGGTCGCGGTAGCTCTCGGGGAAGAGCCGCCTGAGCGCCAGCGCCACCGCGACGTAGCCACCGGTGATGCTCGCGGTGCGCGTGCCGCCGTCGGCCTGCAGCACGTCGCAGTCGATTATGATCGTGACCGCGCCGATCTCCGAGAGGCTCACCGCGGCGCGCAGCGACCTGCCTATGAGCCTCGAGATCTCCTGCGTGCGGCCGCTCGGGTGCCCGCGGCTCACCTCGCGGGGAGAGCGGGTGAGCGTCGCGCGCGGCAGCATCGAGTACTCCGCGGTGAGCCAGCCACGGTCGGTGCCCTCGAGGAACCGGGGCACCCCGTCCTGAACGGAGGCTGCGCAGAGCACCTTCGTGCGTCCGCACGAGATCAGCGCCGAGCCCTCGGCGAACGCCAGGGCATCGGGCTCGATGATGCACGGCCTCAGCTCGTCGTTCGCCCTGCCGTCCGTTCTCGCCGACTGTATCATCTCCACCCCTCTCCGGCCGCCTCCAGCAGTTGGGCCACGACGGCGTCCAGAGGGCCGCTTCGGACGATCTTAGGAGGGTCCGTCGTGAGGTTCACGACCGTGCTCGGCGTGCCGCCACTGCATCTCCCGCCGTCCAGGATCAGCTCGACCCCGTCGCCTATCTGCCCCTCGACCTCCTCCGCGGTCACCGAGTCGGGGCCGCCGGACCGGTTCGCGCTGGTGATCGCGAGCGCGCCGCCCGAGAGCGCGATCAGCTCCCGCAGCTCGGCGTGGTCGGGCACACGGATGCCGATCGTGCCGTCGCGCGAGCCCAGCGCCTCGGCCACCTTGGGGAGGCCGCGCAGCACCATCGTGAGCGCTCCCGGCCAGCAGCGCCGGGCGAATGCCCAGGTCATATTCCAGCGCCAGCATATACAGCAACATGCTGGCGCGGGCATAAGGCCCCATCGCCTGTGCCAACGCCTCGCCGGTCACCGCATCCGGCAG